>CAURFY010000183.1:0-5599 GCA_963524115.1 uncultured Bacillus sp. | reverse complement strand
ACCAAGTTCGAGAGCTTTTGCGCACTTCTCCTTTGAGCGGGATGTAACATAAACAGATGCTCCTACTGCTTTCGCAAATTGCAATAAAACAGTCGCAACACCGCTACCAATTCCAGGTATTAATACTTTCATCCCCGGCTTTATTTTACCTCGTGTAAACAATGCCCGATATGCAGTCAGTGCAGCCAAGGACATAACCCCAGCTTCTTCCCAACTTAAATAGGCAGGTTTTTTTACAACATTTTCGGCTGGAACCACAACCTGCTCCGCAAATGTACCATGGAAAGGAAGACCGAGAATCTCAAAACCTGGGGGTGGGGCATCACTGTTTTCCTTCCATCCCAAACTTGGGTTAATCATCACTTCATCCCCTATTTGGACGTTTGTAACTCCTTCACCAACGGAATCAATGACTCCCGCACCATCAGAACCAATAATTAACGGTGGTTCTGTAGGTTGATGGCGCGTTAAGGTAAACAGATCCCGATGATTTAATCCCGCAGTTTTAAGCTTTACCCTTACCTCACCAGCATTAGGCTGAACCTCATCTATCTCACGATACGTAAGACCTTCCAAACCTGTTTTATCAGCATGAACTACAGCTTTCATCAAATCACTCCAATAGAATTTATAGTAGTTAGTATTGAAATCCTTTTTTAAGCTATTCTTAGAATACCAAATTTATTTCGTAAGTAGAAATAGTAGGATAATCTTTTTTGAAAGATTACGATGATTACTCCTTTTTTCGCCAGAAAAACTTCACAAATATGAGGTCATGAATGTACAGATGCCAGGCAAACCAACAATCTTCATAAACAAAGAATAATTAAATGATTTCAAGGAAAACTTATCGATTAGGAGGTGTTAAATTGTGACAGGAACGGGTTATTTTAATAAAACAAGAAAGCAATTTCGCAAGGATGAACATCTATTTCCTTTATCATCTTCTCTTAAAAAAAATATCGACAATCTAAAAGTGATTTTTGAATCATGTGACGATATCGTTTTCCATTATATCGAAATCAGTAATCTAACTGGTTGTTTAATCTTTCTCTCTGCAATGGTAAACCATTCAGCGATGTATGAGATTGAGCAGGGGTTATCATCGCATTCAGAAATAACGCTTTCCAAAAAAACAATCCCTGCTTTTATTAGAAAACGCTTTTCATTCCTGAGGAAAATGGATATAAACAGTTCCCAGGCAGTCGAAGAACAAATTTTAGCAGGAAATACCGTTTTACTAATCGATGAAATGGAAGAAGCGTTTGTGTTTCGCTCCCATTCTATACTTGGAAGAGAAATAAATGAACCAATTACAGAACGAACAGTCCGAGGTCCCAAAGAAGGTTTTGTTGAAGCTATTGATAAAAATGTGATGTTGATCCGGAGAAAAATTAAAACGCCAGCATTAAAAGTTGAATACTTAAAACTTGGAGAGCAAACCAATACTAAAGTAAGTGTAATTTATATAAAAGGAATCGCAGACAAAAAAATAGTCCAAGAAGTTCTACTGCGGTTATCTAAAATTAAGATTGAAGGAATTTTAGATAGCCAATATATTGAATCGATGATTAAGGATTCTCCCAGGTCTCCTGTACCAACGGTATTTAGCACAGAACGACCTGATAGTGTTTGCGGAGGTTTGTTAGATGGAAAAGTGGCCATCCTTGTGGACGGAACTCCTTTTGTGCTAACAGTTCCAGCCTTGTTTGTCGAGTTTCTCCATTCTAGCGAGGATTACTATGATGGGGCATTGGTCGCAACAATCATACGTTGGATCAGATTTCTTGGATTGCTTGTCACGCTTATTCTACCCGCCTTTTATGTTGCCTTAACAACTTTCCATCAAGACTTATTACAAAGTCCACTCCTGATTCGGATCGCTGCTGGGCGGGCACCCTTACCGTACCCTGTTTTAATAGAAGCAGTCTTTATGGTACTAACCTTTGAACTAATTCGTGAAGCTGGCTTAAGAATGCCTAGAACGTTCGGCGGGGCAATTATAACAATATTAGGACTTGTCATCATTAGCCAGACTGCTATCGAGGCTGGAATTATTGGTCCAGTTCTTGCTGTTGTCATATCCGTAACTTCCTTAACTTCATTCATTTTACCAAATTACACCTTTCATCAAATCATTCGTTTGTCCAGTATACCATTTCTGATCCTTGCTGGTCTTTTAGGATTTATGGGAATAATTGTCGGACTCATGTTTGGATTAACTTATTTAGTGAGTTTACGCTCTTTTGGTGTCCCATACTTATCTCCCGTTTCTCCGGCACGAAAAGAAAGTTGGAAAGATGTCTTCATTCGAGCACCATGGTGGGCAATGGAGACTCCTCCGGTTGGTCTAAGTTTAGAAAATACAATACACGAAGGAGAAAGCCGTTATACTCCATCTCCCTACAAAAAGGAGGAAGGAGAGGAATGAAAATAAATACCTTAATCTTATGGAAACAGCGCCTTTTTTTCATTACAATGTTTTTCATCCCTCTGCTTCTGTCTGGGTGCTGGAGTTCAGAAGAAATTAATAACATCGCCATTATGAATGCTATTGGGGTTGACCTTAATAACGCTGGTGAATTCGAAGTAACTACCGTCATTGTAAAGCCCTCTATTCTCTTCAATCAACCGTTAGTTGGAGGAACAAGTGGGAATCGGCAAGATCAATATTTAATTGAAAAAACGACGGGAAAATCAATCTTTGAAGCAATTGGAAAACTATCAAAAACGTCTTCAGCTAGAATATATTTTGGACATGTAGATGTTGTTGTTTTTGGGGAAGAGATAGCAAGGAGAAAAATGGGACCAACTTTAGATTTTTTTCATAGAGAAAATCAATTCCGCCCGAATATCCAGTTGCTAGTCGCCAAAGGGAAGGCAGCAGATGTAATTAATACTGCTCCACAGTTTAATATAACACTTGGAAGGGAAATCCTGGATTTAACAAAAAATAATCGATATGTCGCTACAAAAATGGTGGAAGATATAAGCCAATTCATAAAGGGATTTAGTAGCAACACATCAGACCCAATAACCGGTGTTTTGACTACAGCGGATAAGCTAGGAATAAATACAAAAGGCAAAAATATAAATTCACTAAATAGGCAAAGGGAAAAAGGAAAAGTGATCAGTCTGGATGGAACTGCTGTTTTTAAAGCAGGGAATTTAAAAGGATTTTTGGGTGAAGCTGATACACGCGGTTTGCTTACGATATTAGGAAAGCTTAAAAACGAAATTTTCGTAATAAATTGTGGAGAAAATGATAACGGAAATGTCAGTGTAGTTATTAGCAAAGCTAGCTCCCAATTAATTCCAAACATTAATGAAAAAAGCACAAATATGATGATAAAAGCTGACATTGAAGCCAGTATTCGAGAAGTAACATGTTCAAATCTTAATTTAACTAGTAATCAAATCAATCTTCTCAATCAAAAACTAGAAGATACAATAAAAAACGAGGGTACAAAGGTATTAGAAAAAGTACAAAAAGATTGGCAAGCAGATATTTTTGGTTTTGGGGAAGCAATCTATCGATCGTACCCAAGAGAATGGGACTTAATTGCACCTAACTGGAGAAAAGGTGGACTCAAGAATTTAGATGTTGACTTAAATGTTACCACCACCATTTCAAGATTTGGATTACATAAAGATCCGAGCCAGGCAAATGAATCGAGGTAGTGTATGAATATATTGTTTAGTTTAGTATTCATAGTCCTTGTAGTGATTTCGTTCTTCCCACATGCCTATTTTGTTTGGAAAAAGAAAGATTTTAAAACATTTAAGGTTCAAGTCTGGATTATATGCCTCGCGATCATTATTGGCGTATTATTGATTTCCGATTTCCACCTGCCTTCCATTGCAGGCACACTGAATAAAATGAGCCCGCTTGAAAAATGAATTGGAGGTTCAAAGCATGATTGAACGGGGCAGAATTAGCAATACCCAAGCAGCGATGCTGGCCATTACATCCCTAACCATTATTGGGCATTTGGTAATCCTTACTGTAATCTTCGCTCAAAGTAGACAAGATGGGTGGATTGCAGCAATCGTAGGCACCATCCTGGGACTCCTCGGAATACTAGTATTAGTAAAATTGTCGCAATGTTTTCCAGGCTTAACCCTAATTGAAATCTTGTTTCAGCATTTCTTTTGGTTTGGAAAATTACTTGGGATTCTATATCTCATTTATTTTTATATTATGGTCATCTTAGGGACGAGGCTTTTTGCAGAAGCATACAAAAGGATCATGCCTGAAACACCTACAGTAGCATTTGTAACTGTAATCCTGCTATTGACTGCTTTTATTGTTTATCTTGGGTTGGAAACCCTTGTTAGAGTGAATCAAATTATGTTGCCAGTTCTAGTAATGGCGGCACTAGCAGTGGTCTTTTTGACTATGGGTGAGGATAAAGATTATTCCAATTTATTACCGATAATGGGAAATGGGGTCCGTCCTGTTGCAATTGGCTCCCTCACTGTGATGGGGTGGTTTAGCGAATTTGTCATTATGGGCATGATTCTTCCTTATGTCCAGCGTCCGAAAAAACTTGTTAAAACAGGCGTAGGGGCAGCTGTGATAACATTAATTTTTCTCCTGGGTCCAATCACCGGTCCCATCGCTTTATTTGGACCTGTGGAGGCTGCAAAAATGACCTTTCCAACCTTTTCAGAAGTCCGTTACATTTCGGCTGGTGAGGTAATCAATCGGTTTGATACCATTGCCATTTTGTTTTGGACAGTTGGATCAATGATTCGAATTTCTGTATTCTTTTACGGATTAAGTTTGGGGATTGGTCAAGCACTTAAGTTAACATCCTACCAACCCTTAGTCATCCCATTGACATGGCTAATTGGTGTAGGAGCGATAATTTTCGCAAAAAATTATGCTGAATTTAACGAGTTTCTATTTCAATCGTATGTTCCAATTAATCTCATAATGGGCGTAGTAATTCCTTTATTTCTATTAATGCTTACCTGGATATTCCTCAGGCACGAAAAAAAACAGTCTACCTAAGATGATTAGCTTTGGTATTTCGAAATTTATGGTTGCCCTTTTATTCACCACCTGTAATAAACATCCTATACAGGCTCATCCCTCCTTTCATACTATATACCAGATAACTGGAAAGGAGGGACTTTTATGTCATCTTCATCTTCATCATCTTCATCATCTTCATCGTCTTGTCAACGACTAGCAAATATCATCGGGGGCCAAGTAATCACGGCTACTCCGGTATGTGTGGTCCAACGTCTTCGTAATATCGAGGCGACTATTTTAGGTCGTCGTACTCGTTCACCTTTATCTCTCCCATTTGCTCTTTCATTCGAAAACAATATCGATGGTAGAACTCTTAACCTGGGAGAAACCGTAATCCTTCAAGAAGAAATCAATCGGTTTTTAACAGCTTTACGTAGAAGAGGAATTATCGTCACAGCTGTCCACAACCATTGGCTTTTTGATAATCCACGCTTAATGTATATGCACTGGGAAAATGTGGGCAATCCAGTTGAATTTGCGAGAAACAGTATCGAAGCGGCAAGAGAAGCACGTTTATTTTAGGATTATCTTCACAATTAAAAAAACGCATGTTCCACC
>CAURFY010000182.1:0-5607 GCA_963524115.1 uncultured Bacillus sp. | reverse complement strand
GCCATGTATTCCTGCACTAATTGTAGTCTTTGCTGTTCCAGTTTCTGAATTTCATTAACGCATGAATTCTCCCGAGTGACCACGGTTTGAAGTCCATTAATGCTCCCATCAACAAGTATGGTCCGTTTCTCTTTCGCTAAATCGAGTAATCGGGTGTGGACGTCAATCATCGTTGCTAATATTTGGAATATTTTTTCCACTTTACTTCCTCCTAGATGGATTCATTCTTCCAAAACCCGATCATTTTATCGGCAACTTTGCTGCTATCAACATGATAGCTACCGTCGGCAATCTGCTGCTTTAATTCCTGAACTCGGTTTTGCCGCTGAGTTTGTTCCGACAACATCGCTTGGGAGATTTCTTTGCCGCGTGATGAAATAGTAACTTCTGTAGAAGTAGATGTTTTTTTTGCTGGATTTGCTATATTTGAACGGTTCTCTTGTTTTTGGTAGGAGATAAAACCATAATTTGTATCATTAACTCGCATGTACCATTCCTCCTGTTCTATTTATAATAATCGGCGTATGTAAAAAAAAGTTTAGCTTTGATCGAAGGAAAATAAAATTTACGAGTGAAAATATTCCTCTATATACTCTGATTAATTGTATCAAAATAACCCGTAATGTACATGATTTATTTTGATTGGTTTTGAATAGACACTTTGGAAAAATGTACAAAAAATAGCAGAAAGATCACCTTTCTGCTTGTTCCTGATTTTTATTTTGGCAATACCTTCAAATCTTGCTGTCAACATTCAAACCAACAAAATCAATTTGCAGCTTCTGCATTTGCCGGAGGTACACTTCGGTATGACCTGGTGTATAGTTGTAATCTGGCTTATGCTGTATGGAGTCGATTTTAGCGCCGCCTTGCTGCCAATTGATGTGAACTTCTGCCGGTATATAATTAATTTGCACTGAGCCATAGCTAGGGATAAAGGCGATATTAAAATCTGCTGGTCCTGGGAGGGCCTTGTTGGTGGCGATCTCAACAATCGCATCGCTTTTATTCTGAATCGCTGCCATTTGATCGCCTTTCTGAGCGATTTCCGCAACAGCTTTTAACCCCTCCTGTTTGGAGAATTCAGCCATGTCCGAACAAAGTACACTTAGGCTCTTAAAACCTAATTCATTCCATGCCTGCTCCTGATTAATTTCAAGTCGGGAAGGCTGACGTTCTATATTCATCGTAGCAGGAATCTGTTCAATCGATAAATCGGCAGGTTGTTGATGAATCTCCT
This sequence comes from uncultured Bacillus sp., assembly GCA_963524115.1. Lineage (GTDB taxonomy): Bacteria > Bacillota > Bacilli > Bacillales > Cytobacillaceae > Bacillus_BU. Next base: position 4,367 of record CAURFY010000182.1, on the reverse strand, counting down.
GAACAGGCTGGATCGTCCGCAGTCCTATATGAGCATAGGTTTGTAATAGCCGAATTTGAGGGATTTGCAAATGGATTCACTTCCTTTGTCTAGTCCAATTCTCTCCCTCTTAAGCCTTTTTATCTACTAAAAGGCCAAGATAATCCTCCATCGCTGCATACATATCCAACAATTTCTTAGGCGGAATTTCTTTAAGAATCTCATTCGTTTGATCATCCACAATCGCAACATAATATTTTTGTAATTCATCATGAAATTGAAATTTCAAGTGGGTATTGGACGATTTTAAAAAGTCATTCATGCTATTAATGACTTTTTCCATATTTTCCTTTGTATGTTCTGATGGTTCTGGATATTGGTTTTGGTATTGATTTTGAGGTTCAGCTGATCTTTCTTTTGTTTTAGGTAGACCTTCTACTGGTTTTACTTGAAAATCTGTTAATGGACTAGTTGAATTTGATACTTTCTCTATCATGTAATAGCCCTTCTTTCATCACACTATTCTATTTACTTTATCGGATGAAGGCAGGTAAAGTTTAGGGATGTTATTTAGAAATGGAAAAACATAAACAAAATATTTTGGTTCATTAGGGACAAGCTATTGGATAATAGTTTATTAGTTAGGTTAGGTGAGTTGAGAAGGAAGGATTACTATTGTTTGGTTAAAGATGCACTCTCTTTTCACTGTTGTAACTAAATATATATAGAAAGGGACTCTAGCAATACTAGAGTCCCTTTCTAATAAACTAATATTAACGAAGAAGTTGTAGAACGCCTTGTGGTTGTTGGTTAGCTTGAGCCAACATTGCTTGTGCTGCTTGTGCAAGAATAGAGTTCTTAGTTTGAGTCATCATTTCTTTCGCCATATCTACGTCACGAACGCGTGATTCAGCACCTGTTAAGTTTTCAGAAGATGTGTTCAAGTTGTTAATTGTGTGTTCTAAACGGTTTTGGTAAGCACCCAGTTTTGAACGTTCTTGAGAAACAGTCTTAATAGCATTATCAATCACATTTACTGCATCTGTTGCTTTTGCAGAACTTGACATATCCAATGCATATTCTGTACCTGATGTTACATCTTTTGTAATTTGGTTTCCAGCTCCAGATGCAAATGCAGCATCTCCTGCCAAAGCATCTGCATCTCCAGCAGCAGTTGTACTTGCAATTCCCAATGCAACTGCACGCATGTCATTTATATCTAAAGTCATTTGTTGGTCATTGTTTGCTCCAATTTGGAAAGTTAATTTACCATTAGTACCATTTGAACCTTCGGTAACAGTAGTAATTGTTGGGCTTACTCCTGTTTTAAAAGATATCTTTCCATCACCAGCTTGACCATCAAACTTCCCACCTGTAGTTGCTGAAATTGTTAAGCCTTCACCACTATCTGATGTAAAATCAAACTCACTAATTGATAGGCTAGGATCTGCACCACGCATTGCTTCAAATTGTGCTTTAATACGGTCACCTAACTCAGATGGGTCTGTAGTTCCAGCTGCAATTGTAATTGTAGTTCCAGCGAAACCATCAGATGCACCTAAGTCATCGTTGGCAGTTGCAGTAAAATCGATTGTGTAATCTGTTCCACCAATAGTTAAAGTGGTATTACCAGTTTCATCAGCAACAATATTTGTAAAATCAAACTTAATACTTTCTTGCACTGCGCCTGAAGAACCCGCACCTTTAGCATCACCATTAATTAACTTTTTAGTGTTAAACTCAGTATTGTTACCGATTCTGTTAATTTCTTCAGTTAATTGGTTAACTTCCTTCTGAATCTCAGTACGATCATCTGCAGTGTTAGTATCATTTGATGCTTGAACAGAAAGTTCACGCATACGTTGAAGGATGTCATGTGTCTCATTCAATGCACCTTCTGCAGTTGAAACTAATGAAATTCCATCCTGAGCATTTTTAGATGCTTGATCTAACCCACGAATTTGTCCACGCATTTTTTCAGATATTGCTAGACCTGCTGCATCATCCCCAGCTTTATTAATTCGAAGACCTGATGATAATTTCTCCATTGATTTAGATTGTGCATTTGAAGCGCTGTTCAACTGACGAAGTGTGTTCATTGCTGAAAGGTTGTGATTAATTTGCATAATGAATTTTCCTCCTTATTGTATGTGAAAATTTGTTTAATAGATTGATTTCCTATTAAACTTTATGTATAACAAACCCTATGGGTCTATTATCAAAATAGTTAAGCAAACACTGATTTTGATAAAAACCAAAATCTACAAACATACTACATTTTGATTCTTCAAAATACGTTTACCTTTGTATAACTCTTCCAGAAAGATACTGATTTCTTTTGGAGCATCAATTGCGAAGCACAGTAATACAGATTCTGTTTGAAAAATTGCTATTTTTACAACATCTCCAATCAGTGTCGTATCATCCATGATTCTGGACCCTTTTTTTATTTTAGCCTAGAGCGACCATTTTGAAGAACAGTAACTTTTACAACATCGCCAATGATTACAGATTGTTCTATTTCTCTGCCTACAATTAGCATGTTGACATCCTCCAATGATTCTATTGTCTTACATGTCTTATTATCGGAGTATCAAAAAAATAGTTTAGCTGATTTTTAATTATTTTTATCAAAAAAAGGGAGCCATCTAATAAAAAATGACCCCAACTTTCTTTATTTTCATATTTAACCACGGAATTTTTTTATCCCTGCCCAAGCTGTTGTGATAACCATGAGCTTTGCGAATTTAATTTGGACAATGCAGTCTCCATAGCTGTGAACTTCTTATAGAGATTATTTTCATACCGTGCTATTCTGTCCTGTTCTTTATAAAGATTGTCATTGATTGTTTTAAGCTGTTTTGCCATAAGACTACTTGTATCAACATAGGAAGAGGTTGACGAGCCTGCAATCAAAGCAAAATTAGCTATCGTACTGTTAATTCGATCATAAATTCTCCACCCAATTCCGCTGTCATCATGTTTTGCTTTGCTGGTTACTGTTGTATCGCTGGAATTTCCTAATGTACTCTTTTTTAAAAATAGTGTTTTTACCCCTTCTAAATTGCTGTCTAAAACACTTTTTAATTTCGTCTCATCAAGTTCTAATTTACCATGATCCTGATAAGAATTACTCGACGTTATACCGATATCAGAAATAGCTTTAGGGCCGTTCAAAATCCCTCCTGTAGCGGTTGTTAAGCTATTTCGCAGCTGCATCAAAAATCCTGAAATGGTAGAATCGTTATTTAATAAGCCGCTTTTGGCTTTCTCTTCCCATAGCTTGATATCACTTTCCTGCATGTCCTTTTTTTGATCATCTAACAGTGGTGGGTAGTCACGATATTTCTTTTCTGATATTTTTTTATTAAGATCATCGATCAGTAGGTTATATTTATCCACAAATGTTTTAATGGAGTCAAATGCAGCTTGGGTATCATTTGCTGTTTGAATTGACACCACGGGGTCTGTTGCGTCAATTTTCGACTTCAAATCAAACTTCATCCCGTCATAGACAAAACTATTATTGCTGATACTTAAGGTTAGGCCGTTTATGGTTACACTCCCTGGCACCGCATTCTTACCTACACTATAAGCTCCAAAATTTGGGGCGGATTTTATCGATCCGTCAACAATTCCTAAATTATTGTCCGTCACACTGTCAATTTTTATATCTGCAGTATCACCAGTTGCTACAGAGGTTAGAATGATGGAACTACTTCCATCAAAAAAGCTCGCCTTAACTCCAGTGGTACCACTTTTTTCATTTATCTTGGCAATGATCTGATCAGCTGTATCATCTTTTGCAATATTGATAAGTTCCGTTCCTGTGCCGGTAAGATTAAATGCAAAGTCAGCATCTGCTTTAGTCGTTCTTCCAGGGACAGAAATGTTCACAGATGCACCTTGAGGGGGTGTTGCAAGAGTAGCAGATGAAATCGTATAGGAAGCTGCAGTAGGTTTCCCTGAAATACTTACAGCTACTTTATCCGGCTGTGATGATGTTATCGTTTGCTTAATGAAGGTGGATTGTAAACGAAGCCCTTCAACTGATTTCCGGAAATCGTCAAGCTTTGTATTAATTTCCCGATAGGAATCTGTCTTCCACGAATTCAGTGTTTTTGCCTGCTGCAACTTATTTAAATGGCTGCTTTGCGCTTTTACCATTTGTTGAACCATCGTATCCGTATCAATTCCCGAAGCTAATCCAGAAATTCGATTATAATTAGTAACAGAACTAACCATTGCCCACACTCCTTTATAGAGTTTATACGTCTAATTTTATTGTAATAAAAATCATTTTTATTTTTAGCTGTGTTAAAGCTCAATGTTGTTTTTTTGCACAATGTTGATTGGAGTGGAAGGCGCGAAGACTCCTGCGGGAGCAG
>CAURFY010000181.1:0-5629 GCA_963524115.1 uncultured Bacillus sp. | reverse complement strand
TATCCGATCCAATCAAAAAGTGAGCAAAATCAATAATGAGCTTTAACATAGCCAATTTAAAAATAGCTGCATCATTGCTGGCACCATAAAAATAAATTAAAAGAATTGTTTTTTACCTTGTTCTTCTTTTAGTATCTCTACTGCTTCACGAAATCTTTGCGAATGGATAATTTCTCGTTCCCTTAAAAATCTTAGTCCATCGTTAAGATCTGGATCATCACTCATATTAATGATCCATTGATACGTGGCCCGTGCTTTTTCTTCAGCTGCGATATCTTCATATAGGTCGGCGATAGGGTCACCTTTTGCTTGAATATAAGTTGCGGTAAATGGTACTCCTGCAGCATTATGATAAAACAAAGCTTTATCATGGTCGGCATAATGACCGTCAAGCCCAACAGAAATAAGCTGATCGGGGGCCGCATCCTTTGTGAGTTTGTAAACCATAGTGGCAATCATTTCCAAATGTGCCAGTTCCTCGGTGCCGATATCATTTAAAAGGCCAATGATCTTATCAGGTATCGTATACCGTTGGTTTAAATAGCGAAGTGCTGCCGCCAATTCCCCGTCTGCCCCACCATACTGTTCAATTAAAAATTTGGCCAACTTTGGGTTACAGACACCTACCTTAACTGGGTACTGCAATTTTTTTTCATAAACCCACATATGGTCTGGATCCTCCTTCAGAGTAGAGTCACTCTCCCGCTAATCTTATGCTTGTTGCCCTCCGCTTTAATAGTTATCTCGCTTTAGGGGCTAGCCCCTTGGGTCACTACCACTTTTAAACTTGCCAAGGCCATGGAGCTTCGTTCCAATTCCATGGACAGCTTGAAAAACTATTACCAAATTGCATAAGTGGTCCAAACTGACTTTCAAATAACTTTTTTAGCCTTTTCCTTTCCTTAGCATAATGATTGAACTGAGTAATAGATTCTTCATCTTGTGGATGAGTGTCCAGATATAAAGTTAACTCGACTAACACAAAGTCAACAGCTTGAAGTTGTTCCAATAATTGATAATACTCAGGAGGAAGCTGCTTCATATCGGATTATTCTCCTTTGCTCTTTCATACGGACCGTACCAAGGATCATAAAATGGCTGCCATAAGGTACCTTTTTTTAAAGCCTCCAATGGGGAGAATTGTGGCAAATTTGGTGGTTGAAATCCTAAATAGAGGTTAGGTGGTGTTGAAAATGACTTAACAGTAATAGGTGGGCAAGGATCAAAAGGACTTACATAAGGATAGTAACTTTTTCTAATCGTAAACATAAAGTCCTCCTTAGTTTTGTGTCAATTAATTCTATGCAGGTATTTTTTATTCATGTACATTAATCTGAAGCTTTGGTAAAGGATTTTATATAAAATCAAGCGGAATGGGTTTAATAAAGGGATTTTTAATTGTCATTTGATGTACTATATATCTGTAGATGATTATTTCTTGAGAGGATGATAATTTATGTTTGTGAAAAGTATCATAATCCCCCAATTTAATTGTATTACAGCAAAGTTTGATGATACATTAAACAGTGCTCTTGAGAAGATGGAATCCAATCAAATTGATGGTTTACCCGTATTAAATGGTGATGAATATGTTGGAGTACTGACAAGATTCAATATATATCAGGGCTTCTTTTTAGGAGGACAATCAAAAGAGGACTACTTGCAACAAACAAAAGCTGGTGAAAAGGTTTCTTTTCAAGAAAAATTTTTAACTGGGTCTGAATTATTTGAAAAAACTTTAATAGAGTTAAAAGATTTCCCTTTAATTTGTGTTGTAGATGAAAAACGTAGATTTAAGGGAATTGTAACCAGAGCAGATGTGATTGAGCAATTTCAAAGTGCTTTTGGAATGAAACGTTCCGGAGTTCGGATTGCCTTTACTTCCGCTGAAACAAAAGGAAGAATTGCACGGTTGGCGGAAATTATTAGTTTATTTCATGAGAGTATAATTTCATTTGTAACATTCGATGAAACAGATAAACTTGTACGTAGAATGGTCATGAAAATTGAGAAAAAAGATAATATTGATAAATTTTTGAAAAAGTTGGAGGATTCGGGCTTCCGCATATTGTCTATAGATGAGGATTAGATTTCTTCAAATAGTAAAAATAAAAAAATCCCCTCATACATTTTATTATTAAAGTATGGGAGGGGTTTTTTTGTTAATCGGTCTTGTCCAACTAATTTTGGGTTTAGTATGCGGGATGTTACTAATCAAGTGGATTCCACTCTCTTATCCATTTTCACTTACAGAGCTGTTCGTAAAATTTGTGTTAAATCCATTAGAATTTTTCGCCTTTTCAATGGCATTAATCTTTGGAGGCATAATTCATGGAAACTTACTAAAATACGTACTCACCATAACTCCAACTTCCTTACGAATAAGATCGAATTGGAACCTTCGATTTTTGATTTTCCTAGGAATGTTGATAAACTTTTTTTTGTTATTTAACATCGCATTTTGGCTGAGCGCGTTCCTTTTATGTTTTTCTATCGTTTATGGTATGCTTTCGTTAGTTTTTCAAGAATGAATGATAATAGGAGGAACTATGATCTTTGTTTATTTATTGATTGGTTTTGGGGGGTTACTACTTTTATATATGGCAAAAGAAGCATTTGCCAATAGAATTCTTTACCATACATTATTTTTCTCAGAATTTCCTGACAGCTTTGAGAATGTCACGATTTTCTTTATTTCTGATATTCATCGCCGCAATGTAGCTGATAAGATCATTACAACGGCTATTGGAAAAGCTGATTTAGTCATTATTGGAGGGGACTTGACTGAAAAGGGAGTTTCCTTCGACAGGGTGAAAACTAATATTTTAAAACTTAAAAGAATCGCTCCAGTGTTTTTTGTTTGGGGAAATAATGACTATGAAGTGGATTCTCACTTGTTAGATACGATTCTTTTGGATTGTGGTGTGAAAGTTTTGGCAAATACTGCTGTAAAATTTGAATCTAATTCTGGAGACTTGTTTAACCTGATGGGAATTGATGATCTTGCTGAGGAACGTGACCGACTAGACTATGCCCTACATGATGCAGAAGCGGACGGCTTTCGTGTATTGGTCAGTCATAATCCCGAAATCATTCATAAAATAAAGCCAGAGAACAATATCCATCTTGTATTAAGTGGTCATACTCATGGAGGTCAAATTAGAATTTTCGGTTATGGTCCTTATGAAAAGGGTGGAATTAAAAAAATAGGTAACATTACGTTATTCGTAAGTAACGGTTATGGAACAACAGCTCTTCCACTTAGGCTAGGCGCAAAGGCTGAAACCCACTTAATTACCATTAAAAACCAGGAGAATCGCCAATATTGATCTCTGAACGAAAACAAATCACCTTCTAGAAAATGTATCATACATTACCATAAGAGCTTTTGTTCACGGCAGGGGGCTGCGTCATGCGCTTGGAAAGATTGACTTACAATAAAATTAAATTTTTTTTAACATCTGATGATTTATATGACCGAGGTTTATCAAAGGATGATATATGGAAAGATTCATTAAAATGGCATCAATTGTTTCATGACATGCTTGAAGAAGCAAACGAAGAATTTGGTGTTGAAATCCAAGGGACGATTGCGGTAGAAATCTTCTCTTTACAAGCCCAAGGGATGGTTATGATCGTAACGATGGAGGAATTAGACGAAGAAGAGGAGTCACTTAACGACGTATTCATTGAGATGCAGGTGACGGTTGAAGGAAGTGATGAAATCTTATTCGAGTTTTCAAGTATCGAAGAGGTTATCCAATTGTCTAAACGTTTTTCTTCTATGAATGTTAGTGGCGGAAGCCTTTATTCAATGAATAGTAAATACTACCTTTTATTTGAAGGTATTGAATCAGATGATAAGAATAAAACCATTTCAGTATTAGCAGAGTATGGAGATCCTTCTTTGCTAAGTGTTCACCGCTTAATTGAATATGGCAAACAAATTATAAAAGATAATACGATAGAAACCATTGTGACTTTTTTTTAAAGTAGGGGCAGCGTGCCTCTTTTTTGTTTTTAAAATCTAAAACGGGGAAAACTTAGAAGAACAGGCCGGGAAAAACACTTAATTTAGCTGAAATGGAATCGCTTTCATTTAACTGTTAATTTTGCTCGTTATTTCTTGCATAAAAAAGCTATAGGTGTATACTATTTCATGTATGCGGACCCCCACCGCAACAGTTACTTTATAGGAGGATTATCAATGGTCGCTGAGAAAGGTTCCGAAAGTAAAAATATATTAGAAAAGCATGATGTATTAACATCAACTCAAACTGTTATTCATAAAGCTTTAGAAAAGCTTGGATACACAGAAGAGGTCTATGAGCTTCTCAAAGAGCCATTACGAATGATGACTGTTAAAATTCCGATTCGTATGGACGACGGTTCTGTAAAAATTTTTACCGGCTACCGAGCCCAACACAATGATGCAGTAGGACCTACAAAGGGTGGAATTCGATTTCATCCCCATGTTTCAGAGACAGAAGTTAAAGCGCTTTCAATTTGGATGAGTTTGAAATGTGGTATAGTTGATCTCCCTTATGGGGGAGGAAAAGGTGGAATTGTTTGTGATCCTCGTGATATGTCCTTTAGAGAGCTTGAAAGATTAAGCAGAGGTTATGTCAGGGCAATTAGTCAAATAGTTGGTCCAACCAAGGATATTCCAGCACCAGATGTTTTTACTAATTCCCAAATTATGGCCTGGATGATGGATGAGTATAGCCGTATAGATGAATTTAATTCCCCGGGTTTTATTACTGGGAAACCGCTTGTTTTAGGTGGTTCCCACGGAAGAGAATCAGCTACGGCAAAAGGGGTCACAATTTGTATTCGTGAGGCTGCAAAAAAGAAAGGAATTAAGTTAGAAGGAGCACGTATTGTCATTCAAGGTTTCGGAAACGCGGGCAGTTATTTAGCAAAATTTATGCATGATGCCGGTGCCAAAGTAATCGGAATTTCCGATGCATATGGTGCGCTTCATGATCCAAATGGTCTTGATATTGATTATTTACTTGATCGCCGCGATAGCTTTGGAACTGTGACAAAATTGTTTAATAATACGATAACTAATAAGGAATTACTTGAATTAGACTGTGATATCCTCGTTCCTGCTGCAATAGAGAATCAGATTACAGTTGAAAATGCCCATAATATTCGTGCAACGATTCTGGTTGAAGCAGCGAATGGGCCAACAACTTTGGAAGCCACGGAAATTTTATCAACTAGAGGAATACTGCTTGTTCCGGATGTTTTAGCCTCAGCAGGAGGTGTCACGGTTTCCTATTTTGAATGGGTTCAAAATAATCAAGGTTATTATTGGACAGAAGAAGAAGTTGAGGAAAAGCTTGAAAAGGTAATGGTCAAATCATTTAACAATATATACGATACCGCACAAACACGAAAGGTTGACATGCGATTAGCCGCCTACATGGTCGGAGTCAGAAAAATGGCCGAAGCCAGCCGATTTAGAGGCTGGATATAAATAGAAAAGCGGAAGCGCATTTAAAAGTGTTCTCCGTTGAATAATTGTTAAAAATCTCCTATCATTAGTTGGGAGATTTTTTAATTAAAGGCTGTGTTAAAGCTCAATGTTGATTTTTGCACATGTTGATTGGAGTGGAAGGCG
>CAURFY010000180.1:0-5632 GCA_963524115.1 uncultured Bacillus sp. | reverse complement strand
CTGATTCGGACTCGATTGCCTTTGAATTCTCCAAAGCTGTCTGAATAGTCCTCTGATTCGGACTCGATTGCCCTTAAATTCACCAAAGCTGTCCGAATAGTCCGCTGATTCGGACTCGATTGCCTTTGAATTCTCCAAAGCTGTCCGAATAGTCCTCTGATTCGGACTCGATTGCTCTTGAATTCTCCACATTTTTTTATAAGAGTGGAAGGCGCGAATCACCTTTAACAGAAATAAACAGACCTATTGAACAGCCTATTTATTAATAATAATCAATTAAGTTGTAGTGAATTAACGCGATAAATCACTCCAGTTGTAAGTCAATAATAATAGGCTGTCGAGAGTTTCTCGACAGCCTAACTAATAGGTAGTCTACCTATTAGTTTTTTTGATAGCACTGTTAATTTTTATTTAATATTCGGCCAGGCACCATCAAAATTTTGATGGTGCCTGAAGCCTTTTTACATTTGAAGATCATTTTCTTTTCTTTGGACCAATCTTTGTTTTCTTGATTTTTTGAAATACAACAATTCATAGATACAAGGAATGACGATTAACGTTAAGAGTGTTGCGAGTGTAAGTCCTCCAATTACGACAATGGCTAAACTTTGGGATACTAGGCTTCCTGTTTGTGATTCCTTAAATAAAAGGGGAAGCATAGCACAAATGGTTGCGACTGCCGTCATTAAAATCGGTCTCATTCTTGTCGCTGTTGCCTCAACAAGAGCTTCTCGAATGCTCATGCTTTCTTCGTTTTGTCTAACCCGATCGAGCAGAACAATCGCATTTGTCACTACTATCCCTATGAGCATTAAGGCACCAAGAAGGGAGGTAATGTCGACAGAAATCCGACTAATTAAGATACCCAAGATGGCCCCGATAGCTGCTAGCGGGAGGGAACACAAAATGGCAATCGGTGCTTTAATCGATTTAAATGTGATGACCATGATTAAAAATACAACACCAATTGATACAAGCATAGTGAGGAAAAGATCAGTAAAATCATCCGTTTGTTGTGTGCTTGCACCACCAACCACAACATTTACATCTTTTGGAAGGTCCATACCTTTATTTTCTTTTTTATCTCCGAAGATTTCCACATTAACCTTAGTTGAAACATCTGATAGCTTAGCAGGATCTACAGTTGCTGTAACTTGAAGGTACGTTTCACCATCCTTGTGAAATTGGTTAATTGAGCTCTCATCTTTTTGGATCGAGGCTACTTCTGTTACTGGAACCATACCCGTTTCGGTCATAATCGGAATGCTTTTCAAATCTTCTGGTGTTTTCGTGTTCAGCAATGGTTCTAAAACAACATTTGTTTGTTTTCCATTCAACGTAATCGTTCCAATGGGTGTCCGATTTAACAAGACGCCAAGCTGCTGGGCGATTTGTTGTGTGTTTCCTTTTGCAGGATCAACCGTTAAAGAGTAGATGGTTTTCTTTTCATCTTGATTAGTTGTTACTTTCTTAACACCATCAATATCTTTTACCTTTTCTTTAATATTGTTTGCTACTTTTTCAAGATTACTAGAATTTTCTCCTACAACATCAATGGTTACATTTGTACCTGATCCGCCCATCATGAAAGAAGCGGTGGCAACTTTTAATACTGCATCTGGGTATTGATTTTTTTCCTTTTCTATTTTTTTCATTATTTTATCTGTGTCATTTTTATCTTTTAATAAAATACTGAAGGTTGCCTCAGTTGGAGAACCGATTTGGCCAAACTGAGCAAAGTCTGCTGAAGAGCCTGCTTGCGCAAATACATATTTTACTCCATCCATGGCACGGACTGATTTTTCAAGATCGATTGTTTTTGCTTTTACCGTTTCGATTGGTGTTTCATTTGGATAACTTAGCGTGGCCACCACATAGTCAGCAGAAGAATTGTCGACCGCGCCCTTAGGTATGACAAAATAAGCGGCAATAGATCCGATAAATAACAGTAATGAAATCGAGAATACTAACCATTTGTGGTTTAGAGACCAAGTGACTAGCTTCGGAAAACGAACCGCTGGCTTATGATCAGGCAGTTTTGTTTTCGCAAGTAACCCTGCACTCATTAATGGCACCACAGTCAACGCGACAAGGAGGGAAGCCAACAAGGAATAAGTAACGGTTAGAGCAAATGGTAACAGGAATTCTTGAAGTCCACCAGATAATAAGCTCATCGGCAAGAAAACGGCAACAGTTGTTAGAGTAGAAGCCGTAATCGCCACTCCCACTTGTTTCGTAGCTTCAATGACCATTTTGGCAGAGAATTTTTCTGTTTGCATTCTGCGGTAAATATTTTCAATGACGACGATACTGTCATCGACAAGTCGCCCGACAGCAACAGCGACACCGCCGAGTGTTAAAATATTTAAGGTTACCCCAGACAAAGACAACAGGAACAAAGTAATGCAAAGTGACAATGGAATCGAAACTATTGTAATAAAAGTGGTTCGGATATTCCGTAAAAAGATCATAATTACAATCGTTGCAAATAAAGCGCCAAGGAGGACTTCTTTCATCATCGTTTGCACGGATGTCTTAACCATATCAGCTGAGGCTACGTAAATAGTTGATTCCTGATTATTATACTTTTTGTTAATTTCTTTGGTCACTTTTTCGATTTCTTTACTAATCGTCACTGCATTTGAATGACTGTCCTTTGTAATGCTAAGGCTTAAAGCTTCGTTTCCATTAAAACGATTAATAAAATTGGACTGTTTTGCTGCTTCAATGGATGATATGTCCTCGAGAGTTACATTTGGTGCGACTGGTAAGCTTTTTAGTTTTTCAAGGCTAGATAAGTCGCCAATCACCTTTATATTACTTGTTTTTCCATCTATGATCTTTTCTCCAACGGCAACAGCTGTGTTTTGCCCTTGAAGAATTCCCATAACGGCTTGAAGGGATACCTGTTTTTCTGCTAATTTGTTTTGATCGATTTTAACAGAAATGACCGTATCAGCCATTCCATATGTATCGACTCTGGCAACACCTTTAATGTCTTTGTATAAGGGTTCTATTTTGTCTTTTACAAACTCCATGTTATCAGTGGTCAGGCCTTTTTCAAAAGTTACCGCGATATTCGAAATGGGTATCATCGAGGTATTTAATTGAGAAACAATTGGTTTTGAGATGTATGAAGGGAATGTCAAATTGGCTAACGCCTCTTGAACATCTTGTTTTGCTTGCTTCATATCAGAACCTGATTCAAAGAATAGGTCTACTTTTGAAAACCCATCTCCAGTTGAGGAATAGAGTGATTTTTTACCCTTGACTCCAGTAACCGCTCTTTCTATTGGTGTTGTCACATCGGTTTCCATTGATTTTGAGTCAGTACCTTGCCCCATCGTTATAATCGTTACTTGTGGATTATCGGCTGAAGGTAAGAACTCCATTGGTAGTCGAAAATAACTGACAACACCGATGACTAATATTAATATAGTCATTAATGATACTGCGGCTTTGTTCTTAAAAGCCCAATTGGTTAAAATTGACATTTAAACATTTCCTCCCAGAAAAAGTAAAATTGAGACAAATTATAGCATAAATCATTAGCGCCCCGAAGTAATTATCCGAAAATTTAAACAATCTACATCAAGTTCATTTTTTGACTGATCCCTTTTCACCTCCGACTAAGCGGTTTACCCCAAAAACGCAAACCATCACATTAACACTATCACCGCATTTATTTGTTGTTCTTCCTAAATATTACATATTTATCTAGGTTTGTAGAGACCTAATTTTTTCTAAGACTTAAGTCTTAGTAAGGAATATTCTTTATTTTTTTTAAAACGAAATATTAATGTCTCTATTATTTTGATAAAATAGTAAAGAAATCTGCTATTTATGAAATGGTGGAAATCCAAAAGAAGATTAAGTAAATTGGAGAATACGAGGTTTAAAAAGCTGACAACAAAGGAAGAGTGGACATGATAAATTTAGTTCCATTTATGCTTGAAAAAGTGGGGATTATTGTAATTGTTGCCTATTTGCTCTCACAAATGAAATCATTTCAACAGGTCGTTCAAAGAGAGAACAATACAAAAGAGAAGATGTTGCTCATTTTACTTTTTGGATTTTTTGGGGTGATTAGTAATTATACTGGAATAGAAATCTATCATAATACCATTACCCAAGCTGAGTGGCATAATGGAATCGATCCTGATAGTGCACTGGCCAATACAAGAGTAATGGGGGTCGTCATTGGAGGTTTATTAGGTGGTCCAATGGTTGGTATCGGTGCTGGGCTCATTGCCGGGATCCATCGTTATACGCTCGGAGGATTTACCGCTTTTTCCTGTGGAATCTCCACCATTATTGCTGGAATGGTCGCTGGCTACTTAGGGCGTAAAAGAAAACAACAGGGAAAAAAAATCACAGCCGCTTATGCTGTCACGACAGGAATCGTTTTGGAAACCATCCAGATGATGATTATTTTAGTTACCGCTAAACCGTTTGGCCAAGCATGGAATCTCGTTCAGCTTATTGGGTTTCCGATGATTGCTGTCAATGGGTTTGGAACCTTAATGTTCATGTTTATTATAAAATCTATCATGCGTGATGAAGAACGCACGCGTGCAAATCAAACCAATCTAGCTTTTAATATTGCTGATCAAACTCTACCGTACTTCCGCCAAGGTCTAAACATTCATTCAGCTCAAGCTATTTCAGAAATCATGTTAAGGCTGACAGATGCAGATGCAGTTGCATTAACGGATGATCATCAGGTACTCGCACATCTCGGTGCAGGAGCAGATCACCATATTCCTAAAGGAAAACCAGTGACGGGATTGACAATCAGTGCACTTGAAAGTGGGGAAATTTCAGTCGCAACAAGCAAGGAAGAGATTTTTTGTATGCATAGTCATTGTCCTTTAAAGGCAGCGATTGTTCTACCGTTAAAGGTGAAAAATAAAGTGGTTGGCACATTAAAAATGTACTACACCCAGTCTGGAAAACTAAATATGGTACAGCGTGAATTAGCAGAAGGACTGGCCAATCTTTTTTCTGCCCAATTGGAGCTTGCAGAAGCCGAACGCCAGACAAAGTTATTAAAGGAAGCAGAAATAAAAGCATTAACCGCACAGATTCATCCGCACTTTCTATTTAATAGTATCAACACCATCTCGGCGCTATGCCGAACAAATCCTGACAAGGCTCGTAAATTACTTATTGAGTTGAGTTCTTTTATTCGTGGAAATCTTCATGGAGCCAGGCAGATGTTAATCCCGTTGGAAAAAGAATTAGAAAATGTGAAGGCATACTTATCGTTGGAACAAACTAGATTTCCAGATAAATACTGCATCGATTTTCAAATCGAACCAGGATTTGAAAAGGTCTTAATCCCACCGTTTACGATTCAGCCTTTAGTGGAAAATGCAATTCATTATGGTTTTCCAGGGAGTAAAACAAAAGGGAAAATCACCCTCCGAATCTATGAAGATAACAAACAAATCTACATTGTTATCGCTGATAATGGATGTGGAATTCCTGAGGATAAAATGGATGTGCTTGGTAAACAAGTAGTCATTTCCAAAAAGGGGAACGGTATGGCTGTTTTTAATATTAATGAACGACTCAAAGGGATTTATAATGGTCAAGCCAGTTTAACGATTAAAAGTGAAGTGAACCTTGG
>CAURFY010000179.1:0-5636 GCA_963524115.1 uncultured Bacillus sp. | reverse complement strand
AGAGGTATATGAAATTATCGGAGAAACGGTCCTATCATAACGATTATTAATAGAAAGAAGGTACAACAATGGCTACAGAATTCGTTATGCCTAAATTAGGAATGGCTATGAAAGAAGGCGTTGTTTCATCATGGCATAAGCATACAGGTGATTCTGTTAAAAAAGGAGAGGTAATAGCAAGTATTAATTCCGAAAAAATTGAAATGGACTTGGAAGCACCAAATGATGGAGAGTTGCTGAAAATAGCTGTAGAAGAAAATCAAGAGGTGCCACCAGGAACAGTAATTTGCTTGATTGGGAAGCACAATGAACAGGTTCTAGATATTGTAAACTCCCAAGAATTGAAGACCGAAAATACACCACCTAAAGTAGCCAATGAAGCACTTCCCGTAAGTATGGTTAACATGAGCAGGAATTCATCTGTAAAAATTTCACCCGTGGCCCGAAAAATAGCCCAAGCTGCAGAGATAAACATTATCAATCTAGTTGGTACTGGTCCACAAGGAAGAATTACTAAAGAAGATGTTGAAAGTGCGATAAATCAGGAAAATAATCATAGTGTTCAATTGCCAGAAAAAATGTTTGTACCGGAACAACTCTTACCTGTATCACCTTTTCCTGAGTTAGTAGAGGGGGACCAAATTCAACCTGTTTCAGGAATGAGAAAGGTGATTGCAACAAGACTAAATCAAAGCCTACAAAATACTGCCCAATTAACACTTTTTTCAAAGGCAGACGTAACAGAATTAAAAGCACTCCAACAGCAATTGTCAACATCAGCACAGGATTTGTTTACTGAAAAATTAACCTTCACTGATTTTATTGCCAGGGCAGTAGTTTTAGCCTTAATGCAACATAAACAAATGAACTGTGCCCTTATTAACGATGAGATTCATGTTCATGATCAAGTACATCTTGGTATTGCTGTTGCACTGGAAAAAGGTTTAGTTGTACCGGTAATACGAAATGCAGAGAATTATTCAATCAGGAAGCTGTCAAATTCAATTAAATCCTTTTCTCAACGGGCTCGAAAAGGTGAATTAACGGGCGATGAAATGAAAGGTTCAACGTTTTCAATCACGAATCTTGGAACATCTGGAGTCAATTACTTTACCCCAATATTAAATACGCCTGAAACAGGTATTCTTGGTATCGGTTCCGTCCAGGATGAACCTGTTTATATGGGGGAGGAACTCAAAAGACGTAGTCTTTTACCGCTTAGCCTTACATTTGATCATCGGGTTTTAGATGGAGCCCCTGCAGCTGCCTTCCTTCATTCTGTGAAAGAATATTTAGAAAAACCATTATCACTTCTTTTATAGATTGGGGATGAGGGAATGGAAACAATTGCTGTGATTGGAGGAGGGCCTGCAGGCTATGTAGCAGCAATAAAAGCTGCTCAAAATGAAAAAAACGTTATCTTAATAGAAGAAAAGGAATTGGGAGGCACATGTTTGAATGAAGGGTGCATTCCGACAAAAGCCTTATTAAAAACGGCTGAGACATTTAAATCAATTCAAAATGCTGCTCATTTTGGAATTGAAGTGGTAGCAAATTCGATCCAAATAAATTGGGAAAAAGCCCAGGATTATAAAAATAACATCATTAGGACTCTGGTGGAAGGGGTCAATTTTTTAATCAAACAGAATAAAATCCAATTGCATGTTGGAAAAGCCTCTTTCATAACTCCAAATTTACTCAGGGTTGTTAAGGGAGGGGAGTTAGAGTTAATAATTGCTGATCAGTTCATTATTTCAACTGGGTCAAGCCCAATGGACTTACCTTCCCACTTCTCTGATGGGAAATGGTTACTTAACAGTTCACATGTCATGAACCTGCCTGTTATCCCAATTTCGTTGTTAATTGTCGGTGGTGGTGTAATTGGCTGTGAATTTGCCAGCATTTATAGCAGGCTTGGAACAAAGGTAACCATTGTGGAAATGGCGGATCAACTTCTACCTGGGGAGGATGCTGATATTGTTGCCGTTCTCCAGAAGGGCTTGGAGAAGGATGGCGTCAAAATTTATACGGCTTCAAAAGTATCATTAGATGAAAAGGAAATGAAAGCCACTATTGATTTTGAAGGAAATGAAAATATTCTTTATCCAGAGAAAGTGCTAGTGTCGATTGGAAGAAAGCCACGTTTAAGGGGATTGTCCTTGGAGGATATTGGTATAGATTTTTCTGATAAAGGGATTATCGTAAATGAACATATGCAAACAAATATTCCTCATATATATGCGTGCGGGGATGTGATTGGGAGCATTCAGCTAGCCCATGTAGCCTTTCATGAAGGAACTGTGGCGGCAATGCACGCCTGTGGACGTGATGTGAAGGTGAATTATCGAGCCATCCCTCGTTGTGTCTATACCTGTCCTGAAATTGCAAGTGTTGGTTTATCAGAAGCGAAAGCAAAGAAGGAATATGGGGATATTCGTATTGGGGAGTTTCCATTCAGCGCTAACAGCAAAGCGCAGATTCTAAATGAAACTGATGGAAAAGTTAAAGTAATAATTGAAAATAAATATCATGAAATCGTAGGTATGTCAATAGTTGGACCATATGCAACAGAGTTAATTAGTCAAGGCACATTAATGCTTGACGCCGAATTAACAGCCGACTTTTTTGAACTTACCACAACTGCTCATCCTAGTGTATCCGAAGCTGTCCATGAGGCTCTCTTGCAAGTAACCGGTCACCCGCTCCATATATTAAGCTGAAGAGGAGTTAACCGAATGAATCAACACTATAACCAAAACTAGGGACTTTATTATAAAGTCTCTAGTTTTGGTTTTACATTTTTTTGCTTTAATTGAAACCTAGGGCAAATTGATTTAAAATATAGATAATTAGGAATTTTAATAATACATAAAATAGATATCTAAAAATAGACGAAATTAACGGTCTTGGTAAATGGTGTATTAGGTTTTAGGAAAGGGAGATGGATCCAAATTGGAACAATCACTTTCATTAAAAACTTTGGAACGTTTTGTCAGACAAACTGAATTTCACTTTTTAGGAGAGCAAGGAACGAGTTCAGCCTTTCAAAAAACCATATTAGACCTTCAGCGTGTAGCACCTTCAGATGCGACGGTGTTAATTTTTGGGGAAACGGGAACAGGCAAAGAAGTTATTGCAAGATCTATTCATGAAAGCAGTCCAAGAAAAGAAGGACCATTCATTGCAGTTAACTGTGGTGCAATCCCTAAAGACATTATGGAAAGTGAGTTTTTTGGTTATTTAGAAGGAGCTTTTACCGGAGCAAGGCGCAGCGGGTATCAAGGGAAATTTGAACAAGCGCATAACGGAACGATTTTGCTAGATGAGGTCAGTGAGCTTACCCCAGCAATGCAGGTTGCTTTACTAAGGGTTTTACAAGAACGAAAGGTTACGCCGCTTGGATCTACAAAGGAAATACCATTAGATATTCGAATCATGGCTGCAACTCATAAGGATTTGCGCCAACTCGTTTGTCAAGGTGGGTTTCGTGAAGATCTATTTTACCGGTTGTATGTCTACCCAATCAATGTGCCTCCATTAAGAGATAGGAAAGAGGATATTCCATTCTTAGCCCGCCATTTTCTTAAACAGAAGCAATGGAAGGCCCATATAACCCAAGCGTTTTTCTTGAAGCTTTATAACTATAACTGGCCGGGTAATATAAGAGAATTATTTAACCTTTTAGAACGTTTATATATTTATTCCCAAGGAAAAGAACTAGATCTTTTAGAAGTGTTCCAGGCAATGGAAGAAGAAAAAAGGTTAAATGGACCAGCTGTCTTACCTTCATCATATTGGATAGAAGAAAAATCAATCGAGAATTTAAATACAAGGGAGACTATCATAAAAGATATGATGGTCGAGGCAATACAAAAAACCAAGGGCAATGTCACGCTTGCTGCAAAGTTGCTCGGAGTTCCCAGAAGTACGTTTTATAAACGAATTCAAAAGTTTGGTCTTTGAAATGAATCTAAATTGCGACAAATTCCTGTAAAAAAGTTAAAATATGAGGATAGTATTTTTATAGTCAGCAAGGAGAAGTTTACTTATGAAATTAGTTTCTTGGAATGTTAATGGTATTAGAGCTTGTGTTGGTAAAGGATTTTTAGATTATTTTGTTAAAATGGATGCGGATGTATTTTGTATCCAAGAAACGAAACTGCAAGAGGGTCAAATATCTTTAGAGCTAAAAGATCACTCGCAATATTGGAATTATGCAGTTAAAAAAGGGTATTCAGGTACAGCAATCTTTTCAAAAAAGAAGCCACTTTCAGTACAATACGGGATTGGATCAACTGAACATGACTCGGAAGGACGGGCTATCACCTTGGAGTTTGATGACTTTTATCTCGTGAATATTTACACACCAAACTCTCAAAGAGACCTCGCCAGATTGAATTACCGAGTAGCATGGGAAGTATATTTGCTTGAATATCTTCAAGACCTAGACACAAAGAAACCCGTTATCCTTTGCGGAGATATGAATGTGGCCCATCAAGAAATAGACTTAAAAAATCCAAAATCCAATATGAAAAATTCAGGTTTTACTCCCGAAGAACGTGGGAAAATGACCGAGCTTTTGAATAATGGTTTTGTTGATACGTTTAGACATCTTAATCCTGAGAAGGAAAATGTATATACATGGTGGTCGTACATGAATAAGGTACGTGAGCGAAATATTGGATGGCGAATAGACTATTTTCTTGTTTCGGAAAGACTGAGAGAATCAATCATCGATACTCAAGTTCATTCTGATATTATGGGGAGCGATCATTGTCCTGTTCTACTAGAAATAGATTTAAAGTAGTAATTTTTTACATGTTTTTTCCAGAATTCAAATATTGATTGCCAAAGGGGACGTTACTGAAACGTCCCCTTTGTTTGTCTTAATATAAATCACTGTAAAATTCAGAAAAGGCCTTTTCAGCAGCGGCTTCGGTTGAATATAAAGCATCATCTTCTTCTATTAAGTGGAATGATTCATTTAAAAACAAGGCCAATTTGTCTGGGTCCTTTGGGTGTTGAACAATCTCCGCTGGTTTTATATTGACGACGGAGGGTGTATGAGGATTATGGTACAGAACAAATACTTCATCCCCAGCCCGCATATTTTGAGGTTCAATTGTATCCAAAATGATTTTCATCCTTTCGTTTGTTTCGTTTAGTTTGTGTTTTGAAAAACGTTTCATACCCACTATTGTTTAACTTGGTTGAGGTGCGAATATTTTGGTAAAAAAGGGCAACCTATATTTTATAAACTTATCAAAAAGATAAAGGACGGAAAGTAAAAAATGACTGCTCGCTTTCGAGTAAGATGGTATATAAATACCTTTTTCATATTGATCCTAGTTTTAGGTTCATGGCCTTATCATTCCAATGTTTCAGCACAAGAGCTTAATGAAAAAACAATATTAGCCGAAAGAATAAATAGGTTTTTAGAACAGGATCCTAACCTAAAAGGCGCTGTGGCAGGTATCAGCATCCGGTCTTATACAAATGGGAACTTATTATATCAACATAACGGTGATACCCGTTTAAAACCTGCTTCTAATATGAAATTGCTGACTGCAGCAACAGCCCTATCCAAATTAGGAGAGAATTTCCGTTTTAAAACAGAAGTACTAACTGATGGATTG
>CAURFY010000178.1:0-5652 GCA_963524115.1 uncultured Bacillus sp. | reverse complement strand
ACAATTTCATGCATAACTAACATGAATCCAATTATGTAATGACCAAGGATCAAGTGGCCAAAACCGGGGAATGCTGCCGACCACCAAGCAATAACATATGGATTTTTTATATCTATATTATTGATCATGTACGGACTAATGAATGCTACAATACCACGATTATCCTTTTGCTTAGAGTTTGAGAAATTCAATCATTACCATCCTTTTCAGATGTGATATTGTTGTTCCTTTATTTTTCAGAGTCCTTATAAAAATTAATGCTTGTTAACATTCCAAATTAGAGATTCTACTCCTGAAGAAAAGTGAAGGATTGGTTTAATTTCAGACTTACATATATTTAATGAAGATAGAAGTGTATTCTTATGGATCTCTACTTTAGCTCTTTGCAATTCCCAGGGGTAATGTTGGATTTCCCCACAGAAGATATTACTTTTGGTATCCGTACTAAAGAAACAATACCGTTCTGTTAGCCAATGTTCCAATGTGTCGGTTTTAGCATTAAAAATTTCAGAAATAGGATAGTAAGTTGCTTTAAATACTGCTGGAATTTCCCCATTATGTTTTCGGATACTTTCAAATGAAATAACATCTTCATTTTTTTCAAAAAAAATAGTGGAATATTTGTATGGTAAATGAAACCATTTTTTAGCCAAAGTAAAGGTTACCCAATGATGTGCATCTAGCGTTAAAAAAAAGACACCTGATTTTCCATTACCTGTAACATAGGTCCTTACATTAATCTCGGGAAATTGCGAAAACAGTGGAATAGGAACCCCTTTTATGTGAATTCGTTCCATTTTAAATAACACAATTCCAACCCAAGCCTGCCCTTTATAAGTATCTATTTGAAGGCCTTTTGGGACATGATTCCTAAGGGATGTTGCCGAAACAGGCCAATGGATAAACAGCAAATCCTTCCAGGACTGACGGAGAATCCATTTTCCGGTTGGAGGTACCCATAACCTTTGATGAATCTCAGGTTTATCATTCAAAAAAGACCACCTACTTTGTTCAAGTACAACGATTCATTCGTGTCCTAAGTTCAAAAGTAATTTAATGCTTGTATTATTTCAATTACTGCCATTTTTATACATAAAAAATAAATCCACCATTTCCTAATAGAAATTGGTGGATTTGCTGTTCTTACATAACATGATTTCGTGGTACAAAGTTCATGTAAAATGTATGTTTATAAGCTTTTCATTACAATTTGTTTGTCTATCCATGATTGCATCCTGATGAATATTAAGAAAATAATCGTGCTCATGATCAATCCTTTAAGAATATTAAAAGGAAGGATGGCCGAAACAATAAATTGACGCATTTCAGATGATGACATTGCCGGTGAGTTTAAAAAGAATGTATAGGCTGGTAGAATGATAAAATAATTTAATACACTCATAAGAATCCCCATTGTGAGTGATCCTATAATCAAAGCAAATGTCATGCCTTTACGAGTTTTTAATTTTTTATAAAGATAATAGGTTGGAAGGATAAATAGAATTCCTGCAATGAAGTTGGCAAATTGACCAACCGGAACGCCTGTCGCACTTCCGACCGTGAAATAATTTAGGATATTCTTTATCAATTCTACTAAAATCCCAGCCAATGGACCAAAAATCAATGCTGCAATCAGAGCTGGTACATCGCTAAAATCTACTAACAGAAAATTGGGAAACGGTGGGATTGGAAAATTCAGCAACATCATAATGTACGAAATACTACTCAGCATCCCAATTGATACAATAGCTTTTACTTTTAATTTTTTCATTTTTTCTCTCTCCCTTTGTAATCCATCCACTTCAAGAAGAAAGATCCAGCACTGTAAGCTGCTACCCTAAAAAACAGAAAACCCTCAAGATTTTACACTTGAGGGAGAGTTAAAAGGCACGCTTAATAAACGTTCGTTAATTGAATATTACTGAACGAATGCAGAACCTTCATCTTCTCCCATCCAGACTATACTGTCGGCTTTGGAATCACACCAAATCCTGCTCAAAAAATTGAGCTCGCGGGCTTAGAAAAAAATTTCAATACCGCCGATCGGGAATTTCACCCTGCCCCGAAGATGAATCGAATATTATATTTGAATCTATTATACTTGAAATATGTACATTTGGGAAGGATTTGAGTGCAATCCACTGTTGCATTTAGTTTACTCTTGGTATATGTGTTTGTTCCACATAAGTAAACGCACACCCTAAAGCCCACTCTACTTTAATTATCGTAGTAATTCACACAGTTTCTTCCTAAGGTTTTGGATGTATAAAGTGCTTTATCTGCCATCCTGATAATTTCTTCAGGTCTCGACAAAGTACTTGGAATCACGGTTGCAACTCCAAAACTACAAGTGACAAAAGCACTGACACTTGAAGTAATATGGGGAATCTCTAAATTTTCAATGGCAACACGGATTTTTTCCGCCATTTTAATTCCGCCTTCTTTATGTGTGTCAGGCAATATCACAGCAAATTCTTCTCCGCCATACCGGCATGCTACATCAGAGGGTCTACCAATCGTTTCATTAATCGTTTGAGCAACTTTAATCAAGCACTCATCACCTCTTTGGTGACCATATTTGTCGTTGTAATCTTTAAAGTAATCAATATCAAGCATAATTAAAGTGAGTGATTTCGATGTTCTTGAACAGCGACCCCATTCTGTAAAAATCGTTTTATCAAAAAAACGACGATTGGAAATTGTCGTTAAACCATCCAAAAAGGAGGCATCTTTCAATTCTTGCTCAATTCTTTTCTGTTCGGTTGTATCCTTAAATTGCCATAAAAATCCGTCATATTTACCATTAGTAAAAATAGGAATAGCATCCCGACTAATAATTCGTCCGTCTACTAACTTCCACTCTTCACTCAAAACCTTTTCACGGTTAGTAATAATTTCTTTACTTCTATTATCATATAAATCTTCTTCTTGAAAAATATTTCTTCCTTGTTGTGGTACTTCTTCAGGTTTCATTCCTAGCATCTTTTCAGAATGAGTTGGAGCCCTGAAAATTTCGTTAAATTGTTGATTTATTAAAATTAACCTGTTATCTTTGTCCTCCGCTAAAATCCCATAGGGCATGTGTGAAATCAATGCTTCCAATCTGGCTGACGTTTGTTTAATCTTTTCTGCATCCTGATGAATTTTAATCGCTCCACCAATCCCAGCTGCTGCTGCCTGTATGATTGCCTCTTCATTTTTATTCCAATTTCTTTCCTTCACACAGTCCTCAAATCCAATAAAACCCCAAAACTCATCAAGGATAAAAATAGGTACAATTAACACTGACTGGAGTGTCTGTTGGACTGATCTAAGTATTTTACACTCTGGGAAATTCTTTACAGGACCATTTATGGCTTGATTTGAAGATAGAAGTTCAAACCATCTAGCAAATCCTGCTTTCATATAGGGTACATTCTGCAAAATAGGGTTGTTTATTTGAACTAAATTTGACTGACTTGCCCATTCATACCGTTGGCTCATCGCTATTTCCTTACCATTCTCAATCAAATGATTTTCAAATATGTAGACACGATCAACTTGGATCGCCTTCCCGATGACTTCAATCGCTTCCTGAATAGCATTTGTATGATTTTTATCGGTTAATAAACAGTTCATTGCTTCCGCTACACCATTCAATAATCGATCTTGTTTTTGTATAAGTGCTTCAGCCTCAATCCTTTCAGTTATATCCCGACAAACAGTGACCGCTCCAATCTTATTCCCCACTTCGTCATACACTTTATTCCCCGAGGCCTCAATCCAAACATCATGACCGTTACGATGTTTTTGGCGTAAAACAAATCGTCCATCTATTTTTTTTACGGTACCATTCTCGAGTGGAGATAAACGTTTACTTTCAATATCCCCACGAATAAAGTCAAAAATGGAATGATTAATTAATTCGTTCGCATCATATCCAATCATTTGTTTACAAGCTGGACTAACATATTGAATCATATAATCATTATCCGTTTTCACGATGATATCTGTCATATTCTTATGAATCTGTCTTAGTTGTTCTTCATTTTCCCTTAATTCTCTTTCTATTTCTTTTTGCTCAGTAATGTCACGAATATTGGCAAGAATGAAGCTTTTATTATTAAAATGAACTAACGAACCACTCACTTCTACTGTTATGGCAGTTCCATCTTTACGGCGATAAAGTTTTTCACCAACAAAAAAACGATTATTTATTAAGACGTTTTTAATATTTAAATCTACCATTGATTCATCGGAGATAATAATGTCCGTAAGTGAAAGCTTAATTAGTTCCTGTTCTTCATAACCCAGCATTTCACAAAAACGTTCATTCGTCTCAACTATCGTCTTTTCTGTTGGGTCAAAGGCATAGATCCCTTCTGAAGATTGTTTCATCATTGCTCGATATCGCTCACCGCCCTCATGCAGCTTTCTCTGTAATCTCTTAACCCGATTCAATTCATCATTTAATTGGACGCGAACTCCTTCTGTAAATCTTGATTCATATATTTTTAAGACCGCATAGGTTAAAAAGAATAATAGAAAATAATATAGATCTGTTGGTTTCCAATGAATAAAATAACTTTCTCCATTCAAAAGAATAAAATAACTAAAGACAATGGCACTTCCAACTGTTGTAAAAATAATGTTTTTCCAATTTCGATAGGATACACAATATATGGGAGGTAGAATGAGAAAAAACAAATTGATGTAATGTTTTTCACTTTCATTCAGAATAAATAATACTGCAATAAACAGGACTGATATGATATACATAGTTGGTTTTGTCCCAATATTTTTCTTCACTAAATAGGTGATCAATAACAGGGAAGGGATTGTAATTAAAATTAACCTCATTACCGTTGAGAAATCCCCCAAAACAAGGTTTAGCACTATATCAATACATACGAATAGCCAAAGACCTTTAACCATTAACTGATTTCGATGTTTAATTAATGAATCATCATCCATAGCAACCACCATCCCGTCTATAGGATAATTTTACTATATTTTTTAATTTTTTCATCTATTTTCCACATTATATTAATACTGATATAGTGAAACGTAAATTGTAAATAGGCTTAATCCCCCCGTACAATTATCAACTAAAATTGTCCTAAAAGATGTTCGCACACCTTCTTGGAATCCAGCCTGGCGGCGACGAATGGCGGCTGTACTCCTCTAGCCCCCTCAAATGGCAGTCCTAGCCAAAAAATCCGACTGTCGACCATGACAAACGGAAAGGGAACACTATCCTCTACCTTTTCATTTGGTTGTAATCCCTCCCATTTCTGACTCGAAATGACGGTTAATTTTACATGTTTATCTCTATTAGCCAGCCTTTCCTTCCATACGTCAGATAAATCCGTACCCTCAGGTAAAGAGATAGCAATAGCAGACCGGGCGTTCTCCATATCATGAAAAACTTGCTCTAATTTACGAGCATGGATCCATTGTAATTGTGGTTGCTGGTTCAAAATCCATGAACCAATTTCTTTTGTCGTGATTTGTTGTTTATGCTCTACCTGATGATCAATAAGTTGGCGGAGCGTTTTCCCTCGATAAACATGCCTTTTTATAAAATCGTGATTGCTAACGTGCAAAAGCTTGCCCTTCGTTCTGGTAATCGCTACATTAATCAACCGTTCACTATCTTTGCCTGTCAACAGC
>CAURFY010000177.1:0-5653 GCA_963524115.1 uncultured Bacillus sp. | reverse complement strand
ATTCTAGCTACAAAGATGGTTTTTCTATTATTGCCGAAAAACAAGAAAATACTTCAAAAATTCTTCTCAAAATCAATCTACTAACCTGCTCTGATTCACAGCTTCAAAATCTCAAAGAAGCTGCTTATCAATATTTAAAAAATCATCAGGCTAATCCCGATAACTACGATATCAATTTCTCAAATTGTTAATTTAAAAAACAAGCCACTTCTTATTCATTCCTATTATGCTAAAATAGAGTTATGAAAAAGGTCAACTTCATTTCTCGTCAATTTTTTGTCATCTTTTGTCTTCTATCTCTATTTATCTCCATTTTTTATCTAAACCATCCCACTTTTGCTGAGTCAGATGAACCTAGTAACACTCCTACCACCACCTCTCTTACCGACCAACTTTTTAATAATTTAAAAATCAACGCCAAAGTAAAGGTCTCTCCAAAATTTCAGGAAAATGATATTATTTTCTATAACCCAAATGGTGGCAGTAATTGTTCACATGGCTTAGGCTTTATCACTGGTAATTGCGGCGGAGATATCACCAGCACCACTATGTCTGAACGTCAAGATGAAGTCATCAGAAAATACGGTGAAATCGCCATGAAGCTTCAAATCGAATATGGTGTTCCATGGGAAATTCCATTTGGTCAAATGAGAAAGGAATCTAGTCTCGGAACCGCAGGTATTGCCAAAAAAGTTGCCGAAAAAGGTTATTACAACTGGATGGGGAAAAAATATCATAGCAGTCACCTTTACAATATGGCAGAACCTTACCGAGGAGGCAAAACAGACTGGTCAATGTATAGCAGTATTGGCAACATGATGGCTGGATGGGCGGTAGATTATATGCGAAATGGACTTTATGATAAAGCTTTTCAATATCTTGATAAAAATAATTATGATATCAAAAAGTGGTTTTTTACTATGATTAAAGTATACTTTCCACTAAGTGATGGTTGTGATGCACATGAAAGCTATTGGAATGATGTAAATAGTGTCATTCAAAGAGCAGATCAAATCGGCAAAGAACTTGGCTGGCCCACCTCCGCCGAACTTGCTAAGCAGGAAAACATTGAAATTGGTGGAAAATATCCAGTTAAAGGTAATATCAAAAGTCAGTTAAATGCCTCGCCGCATTCTCTTAGTGTTGACTGCTCACCTTTAAAAAATTCCACCGATTCGCTCGCAAACCCCTCTAACGCCACAAAAAACACAACTGAAACTAACTCCTCCACAACTACTACTAATTCCACCACAAGCACCACCCCCCCATCATCTGAAACACCATCCACAACATCATCTACCACTTCTTCCAGTAGTGGTAAGATTGTCGTCAATACTACCTGGAAAGATGGTTGGATCACTAGTGGCATTGACGGTTATGTTAAAGAAGATGCCTTCGCCTATGCTGCATCAAAAGGCGCTACAGTCAGCTCTTCTCCTCGAGGTGATTATGATACCACTATGAATGGTAAAATTGGCCCCAATAAAATTACACTTCATAATACCGAGGGAGGTAATCAGAACGGCAGTCAAGGTTTGATTTTGTATGATCGTAATAATTTTTATCCACCCCATTTCACCGTGGATCTAAAACAGCATAAAGTATATCAGCACTTCACTATTAATAAACCTTCTGACTCCATAAAAAGCTATGATGCTTCAGCCGGTTTACAAATCGTGGTTTTTGGTTTATCAACCAGTGGTCGAGAAATTCATCCGTGGTATCTCCTAAATACTAATATTTTTAAACCTGATGATTGGCTTTATTTGGCAAAATTATTAGTTGCCATTAGTACAGAGACAAAAATCCCCCTCACATCATCGCTTAGCTGGAAAGGTGTTCCACCTCGCCTCAGTGTTGAAGAGTTTAAAAAATATGAAGGTGTCCTTGCTCATATGCACGCTCCACTTCCCAACGACCATAATGACACGAATGATATTTGGCATTTTGTCGAAAATGAGTTAAAAAGAATTGATGGGGTTGCCAGCACCTCCTCTGGATCTAGTTCAACCCAAGGTAACTCCAACTGTGGCGGAAGACAATCTATTGATCCTTCTAATATGACCAACTATCTTCAATGTGATCCTCAATGGGGATCATCAGCATTTGGATCTAGTACAATTTGCAATGCTGGCTGTGGTCCAACTTCTTTTGCTTCCTTAGCAACTATGTTCTTAGGACAACAAATTTTACCTACTGAAACTGCCAAAGTTGCGGGTGATGCTGGTATGTATGTTCGCGGCGTTGGTAGTAGCCATCAAGTTACTCAAACCTTAGCATCTCATTATGGATTACAATATGAAAAAATCCCAACTCCCGCAAATGCCAGTCAAGCCATAGAAATTATGAATAAATACCTCGACGAGGGTTGGGCTCTCCACATTAGTGGTAAGGGAACCGCTCCCTTCTCAGCCAATGGACATTACATCGCTATTCGTGGTAAATCAAGTGACGGCAAATGGCTCCTCTTCAACTCAGCTGGAGCTGGTAAAGACCCCAATAACCTTATTATGGATCCACAAACCGTCGTCTCAGCAGGATTATGGCTAAATAATATCAATGCAGTAAAGAGGTAATTATGTCAAATTTTTATAATAAACTCAGTCAACAACTCGATAAAATCAAAGACAATAAAACACTGTCAAGAGTCCTAGGTTTTTCCACCATCCTCGTTCTTATCGCCTTTCTCGCCTTCCTCTTCATTAATCGAAGAAATTACAATTCCGATCAGTTTCAGAAAAATCCTATCTCCGGTGAAGATATAAATCTATATTCTGGCGCTAGCATCTCATCATGGGACAAATACGTTAAAATTTATAGCCTCCATAATATTAAAGATAAATCATCTATGTCAATCAATACTTTTACTAAAGTATCGTCTCTAATTGAACAATTTATTACTTTCTCTTATCCTCAGATAAAAACTATTAGTTACAATAAAGATAGTATTAAAGAACAGGGGAAGACTTATAGCTTCAAAATTACTGCCGATACCGGTCAAGTTTTTAGTATTACCACGACAGAACTCTCCGACACGCAAATTTCCACAGATTTTTATAGCAATAATGATAAAATTTTTAGCTTTAATGAGTCTGATTTTAAAACTATCTACACCCACCCATCAAAACTTGCTCTCTTGTTACCAAAAACCTTCTACCTATCGGAAGAAAAACAAGTTACTATTAGTAAAAACCTAGATGGACAATATCAAATTTCCGTAGAATCCTGCGGTGATCAATCAATTATTAATCAAGCAAAAGAACGTGTCAATAAATGGCTACTTGAAACTAATTTTAATCCTGAAGAAATAAATTTTCTAATCCCGAATTACTGTGACGATGATGGACATGGCCATCACGATCATGGCGACCATGATGATCATGACGACCACGATGATCATGATGATTAATTAAATAAAACTATAATCATTAAAATTATAACCATACTCATTTAATAACTTCTTAATGTAGTCATTATTATTTACACCTTCAACTCTAAGGCATAAGAAAGTTTGGCACTTCTTTAATTCATCCCCCTGAGCTTCATATAGAGTAGTGGTTTCAAAACCAACAACTGTTTCAATTGGCAAAATTTGATTAATTGATTTTGCCTTATCAGTCTTATAGATAAAGTCTTTCGCAGCCTCATCTGCAACCAGTTTTAATACATCATAATCATGAATATTTTCACGATATTTATCAAAACCATTTTTTTCATCTAAGAGATATGTATGAATTAAAGCCGTTTTATTACTTTCTAAATCAATATTTATTTTTTTGGGTAAGAAACCATCCTTACTAATCTCAACTTCAACATTCTTTTTTGGGTAAAAACGAGTAGAACCATTTATCTCTTTACCGTCAATTTTTACCATAGCACCATATGGAGCCACTAATATATTAACCCTTGCGTTTCTCAACCCATCAATAATTAAGTTAGTTATAATAAAACCCATAAAAATTAATATTACAACAAAAACCACACGTATAATAATATTATTACCCCTAATTTTCATTTCCATACCCCAAGTATACCATAAACTTTTTCACCTATACCTCTTCAACTGAAGTAATTATCACCTGATTTTCCTTAAAATTCTTCACTAAACTCTTTTGCCTCATATTGTCTAGTTCTGAAAATACATCATCGAGTAACACAACTGGCCTCTTTCCAGTCTCTTGGAAAATTAACTCTGCTTCGATAAATTTCATTGCCAAAATCATTGAGCGAAGCTCTCCACGACTTGCTGTTCCATCCGCCCCTTCGCCATTAAAAAGAAATACAAAATCATCACGATGAATCCCAAATCCAGTATGTCCTAGAATCAAATCACGTTGCAACTCCGATTCTAGACGATTAAAATATTCCGCCTCAGAGATCTCACCGCCAAATAATTCTAGTTTCAAAGACACAAAATCACCATTATCCACAATTGAATGATAAACTTCAGAAAAAACTAAATTCAATTTTTCTAAATATTTTATCCGCTTCTTTCGAATTTCAAGACCATACTTAGAAAGTAAAATATTCCATGAGAAAAAATCACTTCGAGAAATTTTTCCATCACCACCCTGATTATTATATTTTTTTAATAAATCATTCCTCTGCTTTAAGCTCTTTTCATATTTTAAGAGGGAATCACTATAAGACTCATCAAATTCTGTTAATACTCGATCAAAATAACTTCTTCTTTTTGTTGGACTCGTTGCCACTAAATGTAAGTCATCTGGTAAAAATAACACCACCGGATATCGATTTCGTTTTGGCAATCTCGCAACCTTTTTATCTTCCACCAAAAACTGCTTCTTTTTTCCATCAAAAACCACTACCGTTTTCCTACCATCACAAAAATTCAGTTCCACTCGGTAAAAATCTGCTCCCCGCTTTAGAATTTCACCATCACTTGCTTTAAAAGATTTACCTCTTAAAGCTTCATAAATTGCCTCCAAAACCGAAGTTTTTCCAGACCCGTTCTCGCCAATTAATAAACTTGTTTTCTTATTACATTTCAACAAAAATTCATCGTGGCTTCGAAAATTCACTAATTGCACACTTTGAATAATCATTAACTAGCTCCAGTTTTATTAGCTTAACTCTTTAATGGCATAATAATATGGGTATAATTATTTGATTTTTCATTCCTAATTAACACTGGTGCTAATTTCCCAGAAATTCCAAAAGTTAAATTTTCTTCTTCAATTACATTAATTACATCAATTAGATATCTTGAATTTAAAATCACCTTACCATCGGCTAAAATTTCCGCTTCAATATCCGAAGCATTTTCACCAAATTCATTCGCCACTGAAGATACCGAAAAGGTCTGACTGTCGCTTTTAGCTTCACATATAATTGATCCACCAACCCCTCTTGAAAACAATGCTGCTAATTTTACAATTCGGAGCAACTCCGCCTTACTCATTTTTATATCCGAACCAACCTGTTCTGGAATCAATCTACGATAATCAGGGAATGATCCATCGATTAGTTTAGATGTAATTTCAATCTCTCCCAAACGGAAGCGTACTTGAGAATTATCAAAAACGATTTCAATTTCATTCATATTATCAGACATTGCTCCAAGCACATCAACTAAACAACCGGAGGGAACAATCGCCTTCACATCGCTCTCCACCTTTTCAATAAATAACCT
>CAURFY010000176.1:0-5676 GCA_963524115.1 uncultured Bacillus sp. | reverse complement strand
CGCATATATTAATAAATTGCCACGAGACCAGCAGGGACTCGGTAGTTTAAGAAAAACACCTCAATACATATTTTTTTCGCAGGAGTCTATCTGTATCCGATCCAATCAAAAAGTGAGCAAAATCAATAATGAGCTTTAACATAGCCTTTCATTAAGAAAAAGACCCCTTCTATTAAAACAACAAGAAGAGGTCCTATAATCTATAAAACACCCTTCTTATCTATCAAGCAGATCGCTTGCTGGATTTGGCACAATACTCAATATTGAGTTGCTGCCGAGACATCTTTGGGCCAGTCCCTCCGTCTCTCTTGATAAGAAGAAATTATATTTACTTTTTAAAAAACAAATATAATACTACAATAATTTATTACCCTTCGCAAGATTTATCCAATTATTATTTGTCAGGGCTTTACTAGTTAAACTAAATAGAATATTACTATATCTTGTACCATTTTAGCCATTCCCACCGGAACATTTAATTAAAAATAAAAAATAATTTGAATTTTTAATAAATAAACTCTTGTTATACTATACTAAAATGTTTTATAATCTGTATTATAACAATTTTTAGATAACTAATTCAGGAGGCTATTTTTTATGAAAAGTGCTTTAGAAGTAATAACTATTGAATCAATCGATACTAATGCGAATCTCCAAAACTATGAAAACGCTACCAAGGAGATGGATTGGAAAAATATTGAACAACATTTTACTTGGTCAAAAACCGGAAAAGTTAATATGATCTATGAAGCGATTGATCGCCATGTCGATGAAGGAAAAGGCAACAAAAAGGCCTTTATATACTGTGACGATAATCGTAATGAGGAATATACATTTTCTGATTTAAGAGATTTATCATGCCGCTTTTCGAATGGATTACGTTCACACGGAGTTGAAAAAGGTGATAGAGCCTTCATTTTCATGCCACGTAGTCCTGAGCTTTATATAGCTATGCTAGGAATTTTAAGAATCGGGGCCATCGCTGGGCCGATGTTTGAAGCATTTATGGAAGAGGCTGTTAAAGATAGATTACTAGATAGTGGTGCTAAGGTAGTAGTAACAACACCTGAACTATTTAAAAGAATTCCAGTGAAAGATTTACCAGATTTACAGTATGTTGTTTTGGTTGGAGCTGAGGCAGCAACGACTGATAATCAACTTCTATACCAAGATCTATTAGCAAGTTCTGATGAATACGTAATAGAGTGGGTTGACCGTGAGGATGGAATGTTGTTGATCTACACCTCAGGATCTACAGGAAAACCTAAAGGTGTATTGCAAGTTCATGACGCTATGGTTCATCAGTATTTATCAGGAAAATGGGTATATGATTTAAAAGAAAACGATGTGTACTGGTGTACAGCAGATCCAGGCTGGGTTACTGGAACTTCTGCAGGAATGTGGTCACCTTGGTTAAATGGAGTTACAAATGTACTTCGGGGCGGACGATTTGATGCAAATGAATGGTTCTCAACATTAGAAAAGTACCAAGTAACAGTATGGTTTAGTGCTCCTACTGCCTTCCGTTTGTTGATGAGCAGTGGTGATGAACTTCCAAAAAAATATGACATTTCCAAGCTTCGTCATATTTTATCAGCAGGTGAGCCTTTAAATCCAGAGGTAATTCGTTGGGGCCTAGAAAATCTAAATTTACGAATTCATGATAACTGGTGGATGACTGAAACAGGCTCTGCCATTTGTGCAAATTTCCGCTGCAATCCAATCCGTCCGGGATCAATGGGAAAACCATTACCTGGGATCGAAGTAAGTATCATAGATGATCATGGAGTTGAGCTTCCCCCTAACCATATGGGGAATCTGGCGATTAAACCACAGTGGCCGGCTATGGTTAGAACAATTTGGAATCATCCTGATCGTTATGAACAATATTTCTTAAAAGGATGGTTTGTTACAGGTGACTCTGCTTATAAGGATAAAGAGGGCTATGTTTGGTTCGAAGGTCGAGTAGATGATGTAATCAATACGTCTGGAGAACGCGTTGGACCATTTGAAGTTGAAAGCAAGCTTGTGGAGCATCCTGCTGTAGCCGAGGCTGGTGTTATTGGTGTACCAGATCCTGTTCGTGGTGAAGTAATTAAAGCATTCTTAACATTACGACCAGGCTATGTTGAAAACCAGGAATTACTTACAGACATCCGTAATTTCGTTAAAACAAAACTTGCTGCCCACGCTGCACCTCGTTTATTTGAAATACGTGAGTCCATTCCGAAGACACGCTCAGGTAAAATCATGCGTCGTGTTCTAAAAGCATGGGAGCTTGGACTTCCAACGGGTGATTTGTCTACAATGGAAGATTAATAATAAGGCGAACAGTGCTAGCACTGTTCGCTTTTATTATGGTCATTTTATGTCTTTTTTTAAAAGATCAAATCTTCTAATAGGAAACTGTAACATTTCTCATAACGATCTGTTCCTTTTCCTTATATATTGGGAATGAAACCACCCTAGAAAAGGAGAATTCAATTTTATGTTTAAAAATATATCAATGAATATGAAGCAACTGGGTAGTTATTTCATCATCATAATATTCTTTATTGTTATCACCAATACTTCTTACCACAATATTAACCATCTAAGGGATCAAACCATATCCATCGGGAAAACTGATGTTCCCAAAATCGTATTAGTTGGGGAGATTAAAGATGATTTCACCCGTATTGGTCAATATACAAACAGGCACGCTTTTGAGCGTAATATTGAAATAAAAGTAAAAATTGAACAACATGTAAATGAAGACATCGGAAACATTAGACAGAATTTGGAGTACCTCACAAGAACTAACCATTCAAAAAAAGATGAAAAATTATTAGTTGAGTTCAGCAAAAACTTCGAAAAATATACCACCTTCCTTCCATCTTTCTATACAGAATCAAAGGAAAACGATTATGACATTATACATAAACAACTCGAGGAATTAAATCGTATTAGTGAAAAAAACGATCATTCAATTGAAAAACTCAATTTACTTGTTCAAGAAGATGCCCTTCATACAATCAATAATAGTAAAGAAGATTCAAATAAGTTTAATTATGAAATTCTTATCCTATCGGTTATTGCTTCACTTTTTAGCACCTTAATTGCCGTCTTTACTACTAAACTTATTTCTCGTACTGTTAAAGGCTTTGTTAAAAATGTGGACGTAACATCTCATTCAGTTACTGAAATCAAAAAATCTATCGATAAAACGGCCAGTAGTGCACAACAATTAGATGTTTCAATGAATAAAGCCAACCATTCAGTTAGTGAGCTTGTTGAGTCCATTCATCATGTTGCACGGAACACCAATGTAACTTCTTCTGGAGTAGATGAAATCTCCGCTGCGGTGGAACAAATGAATAGTACAATAAATTTAGTGGCAGGAAGTGCCGACACCCTCGCTACTTCCGCTGAGGAAACATCTTCTGCTATTCAAGAAATGATGGGCTCTATTGAGCTTGTTGCTGGAAATGCCCGAAATGCAAGTACAGGTGTGGAGCTAATCTCGCGGGCTATTGAAGAAATGAGCAAGTCCATTAAAGGAGTCAGTAATAATGCAGTCGGATTAACTAATACAGCTCAACAAACCTCTCAAACGGTGGAGGAAATGATCGTTTCAATCACGCAAGTAGCTGCTAGCGCCCAAACAGTAAACAATCTCAGCAACTCTGTTAAGCAAGATGCATTGGAAGGAACGATTTCTCTAAACGAAACATTGAATGGTCTGAAGGAAGTATCTCAAGTGATTACTCAAGCAAGTGCCATCATGCAAAATCTCGGAAAAAGTTCACAAGAAATTGGTAGCATTATTAAAGTGATTGACGAAATTGCAAGCCAAACGAACCTCCTTGCCCTTAATGCCGCTATTGAAGCAGCACGAGCCGGTGAACAAGGTAAAGGATTTTCTGTTGTTGCTGATGAGGTGCGAAAACTGGCAGAACGGTCAGCCATAGCAACAAAAGAGATTGCCGTGCTAATCAAAGGGATTCAATCTGAAACTGCTTTGGCTGTAACCTCGATTAACGAAGGCGCCCATAAAGTGTTGTTTGGAAATCAATTGGCAGACAAAACAAACCAAGCGATTAAGAAAATTTAAATGACAGAGGAAATGAACCAAATTGCTAAAGCTACTGAAGAACAAATGAAAAATAGTGAATTCATCACCCAGGCAGTTGAAAATGTAACGAAACAAACAATAGAAATGACACAATCGACAAAAATTCAATCGACCACTGCTGAAGAAATCGTAATGGGGATCATCAATACAAAAGACATGGTCCAGCAAATTTCTATTGCCACTACAGAGCAAGCAAAAGGTGGACGTGTGTTCGTAGAGACCGTTGAAAACGTAAGAAAACAGGCCAGTTCTGTGACGAATGCAACGAAAGAACAGGTCTACACTTCTGAAGAGATTGTCCGGAATATAAACAATATAAAAGAAATGGTCAAAGAGATGATGATTGCAACTAATGACCAATCAAAATACGGTCAAGAAATTGCATTAGAGGTTGGAAATGTTCGTAACCAAACAGGTGAGTTAGATGCTAGTATTAAAATTCAAACTAAAGAAGTTGAAGATGTTGCAAAAGCGATTCATGAAGTAAACAACCAAGCTAAAAAATTAGGATAATCTGGGGGTAATCTGGGGGACGGTTCTAGTGGTTCACTTATTGCTGACGCAAAAAGAGGCGGCAGAACCGTGTCGCATTAGGTGTCGCATTAGGGAGGGTTCCTGTGCATACAAAGGAACCCTCCCTTTGCATTCCTATCTAAGTGACTTATTAATACATGGATTGATTACCGTAATATAAAAAGCATTACACTTTCAGTCGACTATTTTTGTCCCATGAACTTCTCTAATATTTAAAGAGGATGTGATTAAATGAAGGTTTTTATTAGTAATTCCGCCACCAGGGAGTATAATGATCCTTCCATCTGCATAGTCTATGTATTCCCTCAACCTGACTAGGTTATCCTCGATCTTAATATCTAACGGACCTCCATGAGTTAAGATTCGATTTACCCCGTGTTTCACCAGCCAATCAATCGCTTTAAACTGATTTCCAGGACTTATTTGGTCAAACGCCATGTGAAAGGTTACCTCTAGTCCTTTTGCTAAATCTAGTAAGATTATCATAGCCTCTTCATCAATCCAGCCAGTGTCATTTAAACACCCCAGCACCACTCCATCTGTTCCTAATTCCTTCAAATGGACAAGATCCCGCTTCATCATTTCTATTTCTACTTTACTATATATAAAATCCCCGCCTCTTGGCCTTATCATGGTCATAACCTTAATGTTTTTACCATGGCAGTAGTTAATAGTTACTACCGCTACACCGTGACTTACTGTTGTACCTCCTACTTTAAGGTTGTCACAAAGTTCAATCCTCCCAGCCCCATTAGCAATTAATTCTGGGATATTCGTAAAATTCTCTACACAGACTTCTTTAAGCATATTTACACCCACCTTATGACGTTCAACTGAAGAAATCGACATTCACAAAATTTCATTACTATTATGCAGTCGTATTTTGCATTCCACTTTTCAAGGATCTTCTCAACTTCTACTCCTTTATCATTCTAAGTTATCAATTATATTAACTTAACCTTTGTATCAATATCCAGAAATGGAGATAGTGTGCACAATGCTCTTGTGAACCAAGAGGAGTTTTTAAC
>CAURFY010000175.1:0-5752 GCA_963524115.1 uncultured Bacillus sp. | reverse complement strand
GTAAGGTGCTATTAGAAGCAGGAAAGCCTGTCACAGAAGGACCTAACAACTAGTTTAGGTCACTGAGACCAGATGGAAGAATCATGGGGACGGTTCTTTTGCATTTTTCAAAATTTTTCCAATAAAGTTTATTATCGTTTTTTCTTCTTGGTATCCTCCGAATGGCATGGTAGTACAAATTTGGCATATGAATTTACGAATCCAATGTACCCACGAGCCGTTTTCTGGAGTGACTACAGGCCCCACGAAGCGCATCGGAACCGTCCCAGTGTTTTCTTGCCAGTGTTTTGCCAGTGTTTTGACCCATCGGAACCGTCCCCGTGTTTTTTCCCAGTGTTTTTCCAGTGTTTTTTCTCTTTTTAAAATTTCCAGAATTAGTTATCATGGAAGTATGATAAAGCATGTCCAAAGGAGGGCGATATGATCATGCCATTGGAAATCGTTCGTCATGATATTACGAAATTGAACGTTGATGCGATTGTGAATGCAGCGAATCCGTCTTTGAAAATGGGCGGGGGCGTCTGCGGTGCAATTTTTAAAGCCGCTGGTGCTGACGAGTTGCAAGCCGCATGTGATGAAATCGGTGACTGTCAGGTCGGACAAGCGGTTATGACCAACGCCTTCAAACTTCCAGCAAAATTTATCATTCATACACCTGGACCCGTATGGCAAGGTGGATCTTGTAAGGAAGCTGAGCTATTGAAAGCATGCTACGAGAATTCTTTGAAACTAGCTAAAAAGCATCAATGCCAATCTATCGCATTTCCATTGATTTCGACTGGAATATATGGCTATCCAAAAGAGGAAGCGTTACAAATCGCGGTTTCTACCATCGGTTCATTTTTATTGGAAAATGATACTAGTGTATACCTTGTTGTTTTTGACAAAAAATCCTTTGGTTTGAGCAAGAAGCTCTTTAGCTCTATCCATCAATATATTGATGAGCATTATGTAGAGGAATCCGAAATTTATTTTGGTCGTAATCGAAATGAAGAACCGTTTGCCATGCAACCAATCTATGAATCGGAGATTATTGATGCTGATTATTACGAAAAAGAAAGTCCTTCACATAAGCAACGAAGTTTAGTGGATCTAGTAAATCAGCTCGATGAATCATTTTCCGAGCGGTTGCTTCGTTTAATAGATGAAAAAGGAATGACAGACGTTGAAACCTATAATCGGGCCAATATTGATCGTCGGTTATTCTCAAAAATTCGGAATGGTGTCAACTATTCTCCAAAAAAGAAAACAGCTATCGCGTTTGCTGTGGCATTAAAATTGAATTTGGATGAAACGATTGATTTATTGGCATCCGCTGGTTATACGTTATCTCATAGCAGCAAATTTGATGTCATTGTTGAATATTTTATCCTAGAAGCAAATTACGATATCCATGAAATGAATGAAGCTTTATTTGCTTTTGACCAGCCTTTATTGGGAGCATAATATGTCGCTTTCAAAGCGACCATTTCTGATCATAGCTCTGCTATCCTTATTTTAATAAAGAGATGGAGGATGATAGAGATGAAAAAGAAAGTAACTGAATTAGTGTTTATTTTAGATAAAAGTGGTTCAATGGCAGGGCTTGAAGCGGATACAATTGGCGGATACAATTCCATGCTGAAAAAGCAACAGAAGGAAGAAGGAGAAGCGATTGTCACCACAGTTTTATTCAATCATGATTATGAATTATTGCATGACCGTATCAATGTAAGAGGCATTTCTCCCATTACTGAAGAAGATTATGAAGTAGGAGGGACTACAGCATTACTTGATGCCATTGGTTTTACCATCCAAAAAATCGTGAATGTGCAAAAAAGAACGAGTGAATCTGAACAGGCTGAGCAGGTACTGTTCGTGATTACAACTGACGGGATGGAAAATGCCAGCACCGAATATAAAGCGGAAAAGATTAAAAAAATGGTTCAGCATCAAAAGGAGAAATATGGCTGGAAATTCATATTCTTAGGTGCGAATATTGATTCCATCTCAACCGCTTCACAATTTGGTATTGAAGAGGACTTTGCTGTTAATTATCATGCTGATAACATCGGTACCCAATTAAACTATGAAGCAGTAAACGAAGTTGTCTTGAAGCTTCGAAGCGGGAAGAAAATTGATCGAAGCTGGAAGGAAGATATCGAACGGGATCATCAGCGGAGATCAAGGAACTAATTAGAGAAAAGTATATGCATTCATTAATTAAAACGTTTAAAGACACTTGATGTTAGCAATCATCAGGTGTCTTTTTTATGGAATGGGAACAGTGGAACCGTCCCCTTGATTGCAATTGACAACATCAAAAGTATTCGCTATATTGTAGATATCTCATATCTGTAATGTAGAGAAATGGAGGCTATGATTTGAAATATTCAAAAGCAACAAACTATGCTTTGCATACGATTGTGTACATGATACAACATGCCCAAAATGAAAAGGTTAGTGTTCAAAAACTTGCCGATCACTTCAATGTCTCCACAACATACCTTTCGAAAATTTTAACGCAGTTAGTTAAAGCAGGGTTAATTGAGTCATCAACAGGTGTAAAAGGGGGATATGTCCTAAGTAAAAAAATTGAAGATATTTCATTTTTGGATGTCATAAATGCAATTGAAGGAAATGGTGCTTTTTTTAAATGCGAATTTCAAGAAAGCAGCTGTTTGATAAATAAAGTTATGGTAAAAGCTGAAAGCCTTATGGAAAAATATCTTGAAGAGAAGAAGCTTTATGAAATTGCAAATCAAGAAAAACATGGTTGCCAAAAGGGGGATAAACATGGAAAAACATCAATGTAATTCGAAAAAAATGGACCGATTAGCAAGGAAAATAGAGTTTTTAGACAATCCCGGAAGAATCGAAGCTTTTCCACCAGAAAAACTATTGCAAATGCTCCCTATGAAAAAAACAGATCAGATTTTAGACTTAGGAGCCGGAACTGGGTATTTAGCGATCCCGGCAGCTCAAATGGGTGATGGCTTAGTATATGCACTGGATATGGATCCCAAGATGTTGTCGATTATAGATTCTAAGGCCAAAACTGAAAATATTACAAATATTCAATTGGTTGAAGGAAGTATTGATCATATTCCTCTAGCAGATGATTCAATTGACGTTGTATTAGCTTCATTGGTTTTACACGAGGTTAAACCGCTTTCTAATACGTTCCAGGAAATTAAACGTGTGCTTAAAGTTGGAGGGTATTTTCTATGTTTTGAATATGAAAAAACTGAAGGTCCAACTGAAGGTCCACCCATGCATGTTAGAATTCCTTCATCCATTATGGAACTGGAAATGATAAATGCTGGTTTTACTATTGAACAAAAAAATTTCCCAAGTGACTTAATATACATCTTAGTCGTTAAAAAGTAGCAAGCGATGTGACATAGGGACGGTTCTCCCGTTTCATTTTACAGATTAAACATGAGACGGTTTCCGCAGTCTCCATTTATCCAATATAGAGAACCCAAAGCTAATATTAAAGAGTGGCTCTAAAAGATTACAATTTTAGAAAAAATAGAAGGATAGTCCGTTAGAGCCACTCGTAGAGGTAATATTATTGATCATGCCACATATATATATAGTCTCGGTTGCTTCTTGAGCAATTCGAACACCAACTGCAGCACCTTGTCCTGCAACGGTCATCACTTGGCAAGGCACACCGGACAATAATCCGGCAATTTACAGATTTGGAATAGGCTTTACACCTTCAAAGTTTGCGCCAATAACCTTTTTAATCTATCCGCTTTTGATGTTTTCATTGATTCCGATTTCAAACCCTAACGATTCTAACAGTTGAGTTTGTAGATTGTTTGCTACAATTACCCATCTCGCTTCATAGATTTCTCCATTAGCTTGAATTATAAAGTTTGAGCTTGAAGCACACCTACTTCAAGGTTTTTAGGCTCAGTACAATCTGTGATGTACTTTTATCAAATACAACCGCTTTTAATCCTGCGTGACCTGTAAAAAGGGCAGCTGACAAACCAGCAATTCCTCCACCAATAATGGCCACGTCTTAATCCTTCTTAATAACACTACCATTCAATATGATTCTAAAATTCAAAGAATATAGCAAGGTTTTCAGAAATTGAATGTTTTTGACAAGAATAATAAAAAATATGAGATTTACGGCGATTCGTAAAAAAACTTTAAAATTAATGGTTCACTAGAACCGTCCCTGTGTATTACCTGTGTATTATTATGTTAAAATAACAAGTGAGAAGAGGCGATTGGAATATGAAAATATTGAGCTCAATTGTGATCATTGTTCTTGCTTGTGTTTTGGCATTGGTGCTTGGTATTATTGGCTATTTTTTAATTTTGTATCGAAAAACACAGCGAATTGATATGAGTCAGCAGCAACATGCTATTAGAAGAAATTATCCTGTCTTAAGTAGAATTCGCTATTTTATGGAACAAATTGCTCCTGAAATTAAACAGTATATTCTTGATGAAGATCATGAAGGCAAACCGTTTTCTCGGCTTGATTTTCAACAAATTGTGAAACTAGCGAAGTATGGTAAAAACATCATTTCATTTGGCAGTAAACGAGATTTTGATCAACCCAATCAATTTTATCTTCGAAATGCATTCTTTGCGAAACAGTTGACTGATTTGGATACGGATAATGGAGAAATGATCCATACGAAAAAGTATATAGATGCACCGACTGAAAAAAATAACAAACTAACAGAATATCAGGAATTGTTTTTTCCGAAGAATGAAAAATTGATAGAAACAGAGATGAACCCTTGGCTGTACAAGGATGGTGAGACAATCGTCATTGGGGAACAGACATGTAGATTTCCTTTTGTGCTGAAAAGTCCTATTGGCATGTCAGGGATGTCTTATGGGGCATTGGGAGAAAATGCAATTGAGGCGCTTGGATTAGGATTGAAAGATGCAAAAGCCTTTATGAATACAGGGGAAGGTGGAATCTCTCCCTATCATTTAAAAAGCGGAGTCGATATCATCGCCCAGATTGGCCCTGCAAAGTTTAGTTTTCGAAATGCAGACGGCTCATTCTCTTGGGAAGAACTTCAAAAGAAAGCACAAATTCCCCAAATTAGAGCCTTTGAAATAAAATTAGGTCAAGGTGCAAAAATCCGTGGTGGCCACTTAGAGGGTTCTAAAGTAACGCCTCAGATTGCAGAAATTCGTGGTGTTGAGCCATGGAAAACGATTAACTCTCCTAACCGCTTTGATGAATTTCATGATTTTGATACGATGTTTGATTTTATCGAAAACATTCGTGAGGTAACGGGAAAACCTGTTGGAATTAAAATGGTGGTTGGAAGCCAAGAGACGTTTGAAGAGTTTGTGCAATATATGGCCCATCATAAACGATATCCTGATTATATTGCCATTGATGGTGGCGAAGGAGGAACGGGAGCCACTTATCAATCAATGGCTGATTCCGTTGGTTTACCGATTAAGCCTGCTTTGATGATTGCCCAAGAACTGTTAGTTGGTTACCAAATCCGAGATCAACTAAAAGTATTTGCAAGCGGAAAGCTGTTTTCCCCTGACAGAATCGCCATTGCCTTAGCGATGGGAGCTGATGTCGTTGTCTTGGCAAGAGGGCTAATGATATCTGCTGGCTGTATAAGTGCTGGTGTATGTGCAACGGGCAACTGTCCTGTTGG
This sequence comes from uncultured Bacillus sp., assembly GCA_963524115.1. Classification (GTDB taxonomy): domain Bacteria; phylum Bacillota; class Bacilli; order Bacillales; family Cytobacillaceae; genus Bacillus_BU. The sequence goes on along the minus strand of CAURFY010000175.1, from coordinate 107 downwards.
GGTCGCTACCACCAATCCAAAACTTCAAAAAGCATTAGTTGTAGAAGAAAAGCGCTATCGCGTGACAAATTATGTTACAACTTTGCGAGAAGAATTGTTTGCCCTAT
>CAURFY010000174.1:0-5760 GCA_963524115.1 uncultured Bacillus sp. | reverse complement strand
AGTTACAGGTGTCCTCGTTGATAAGTTGGGGCGTACAGTGATGGCTATTGCTGCTGGAACTACGTTACTTCTGGCAGGTTTAATAGCCGCATTTGCACCAGGTGGTTCTATGGTGTTTATGGTAATTGCTCTTTCATTACTTGGTTTAGGCTGGAATTTTGGATTGATCAGTGGGACAGCACTTATTGTTGATTCAACTGAAACTGCCACACGGGCTAAAACTCAAGGAACAGTAGATGTTTTAATTGCGTTGTCAGGAGCTGCTGGCGGAGCCTTGTCGGGGATGATTGTGGCAGGGTCAAGTTATCCAACATTATCATTTGTTGGAGGGATTTTGTCCTTATTACTAGTCCCGGTGGTGATATGGTCTCGTGGAGGTGAAAAATAAGACAGATTATTTTACGAACGTTGTGCATTACCGAAAAATTGTAATGCATTTTTTCTTATGACTATCCTTGAATTCTCCGAAGCTGTCAGAAATAGTCCCTTTGGTCAACATATAAGTTAGAAAGCAACAAAATAACCCGGTTAATTACTAAAGTTTTTAGATAAAATAATAGGCTGTCGAGAGTTTCGCGACAGCCTAAGGTTGGGGTTTCCCCATCCTTTCTTAGATTATTAGGAATAAAATTCTTGTAGTTTTTTATCCGAAGGAAGGAAGCATGTTATAATCCCCAACAATGGTAATGCCCCAACAAAGATAATGGTACTTGGTAAACTGATTAAGTCAGCTAAATAGCCAAGTCCGACAGAACCAAAAGCTCCCATTCCAAAGGCTAAACCTACAGTTAATCCAGCCATCGTTCCGATTTTTCCTGGGAATAATTCCTGCGCATAAACAACCGTTACTGAAAAGCTAGACATGAGTAAAAACCCTGATATTGCTAGAAGGATAAAAGCAATGGTGCTTGGGGCAAACGGAATCAAGATAGTTAGTGGAGCAGATCCTATCATAGATAGAAAAATGACATTCTTTTTTCCGAACCGATCCGCTAGTGGTCCGCCAAAAAATGTTCCAATTGCTCCAGTGACCAAAAATGCAAATAAAAACATCTGTGATTGCCTTATTGTAAAGGAATACTTTTCAATTGCATAAAAAGCATAATAATTGGTCATTCCGGAAATATACCACGAGCGGGCAAATATGAGAAATAAGATTAACAGCAAGGCGACCCATACCGCTTTTGGGGCTTTAGCCTTCGATTCTGAGTTTTCCCCCTGTTTAGACTTCAAAATTGCTCGATCAGCCTGAAGCCTTTGCGTATACCACCTGGCAATAAATATCAACAACCCAACAGCGGTTGCAGCAACAAGAGAAAACCAAGACGCCCCTTTTTGACCAAGCGGAACAAGAATAATTGCAGTAATTAATGGAGCCAATGCTTGGCCAGAGTTACCTCCGACCTGATAAATAGATTGAGCAAGCCCCCTTCGTGGACCAGAAGCCATAAATGCCACTCTTGATCCTTCTGGATGGAAGATTGCTGACCCAAGTCCTATTAAAGCTACAGAAACAATGATCATTTCAAAACGAGGGGAAAATGCTAGTCCAATCACGCCAACCATCGTAATAGAGAGCCCGACAGGCAGAGCAAATGGTCGTGGCTTTTTGTCTGCAATCATTCCGATGACAGGCTGAAAGACAGAGGCAACTATATTCAACGAGAAGGCAATCATACCTAGTTGAGTATAAGTTAGCCCCATTGATTTTTCCAAAATTGGGAACATAGCTGGAACTACAGCTTGAAGAGAATCATTTAGCAAATGGCATAAACCAATTACAAATAATATTTTGTAGGCAGTCGTTCCCTGTTTGTTACTAAGAGAACCAATTGAAACAGCTTGTTGACTCATCATTTCTCCTCTTCCTGGTTTATTATCTTATACTAGGTATCTTACAAAATTTTCGTATCAAATAGTATATATTTGCAGAATAAATATCAATAATATCCTTTTTTTATGGTAGGGCGACAAAACGAGACCAGGCATTCCACTTATTGTGTAATTAAATTCATCATGGTGTCACAAGTGTTTCGTTGATGGATCGTATTTTTGATTGCACAATTGACAGTTAAATTCAATTTTTATATAATTATTTTGAATTCAAGATAGTTTTATCGAAAATAAAGCTGTGTTAAAGTGGATTGTTGATTTCAGGCACATTGTGGAGTGGAAATCAACATTCTAATTTTATACAGCCAAAATAAAGGACTGAATGGATATGACTTCAGATCAAATTAATCAATCATTAAAATTATTTATTGTTCTTTCACGTTCTTATAAAGCGATAAATGAACAAGCTAATAAGTCAATTGCTGAAAAGGGATTAAATCCTACTGAATTTGCAGTTCTAGAGCTTTTATACCACAAAGGAGATCAGCCGCTTCAACAAATTGGCGGGAAAATACTATTAGCAAGCGGAAGTATTACCTATGTGGTGGATAAGTTAGAACAAAAAGGGTTGTTAAAGCGCGTGGCATGTCCCAATGATCGACGTGTTACTTTTGCCCAAATTACAGATGAAGGAAAGCAGTTCATTAATGAAATCTTTCCAGAACATGCACAAAGAATTAACGACATGATGTCAGCGCTTACTGAGGAAGAAAAGCTTACCGCAATTGAATTATTAAAAAAGCTAGGATTAGCATCTGGGAAATATTAAAAAGCGGTCAAAGACTGCTTTTTTTTCTGTGGAAAAGGGGCATAGCGCGGCATAAATGAATTACCTTTACTATATATTGGGAGAAACATAGATCTGTAAGGAGGTTAACAGGTTTGAAATTTGAAGATTATCTTTACACTAGACCAAATCTCTATGAAATCGAGTCTGAATTTCAAAGAGGGCTCGAAGAATTTAATCATGCAAGTAGCGTAGCGGAACAAATTAATGCGATTGAAAAAATTAATGTGGTACGCAATAACTTTGGTACGATGGTAAACCTTTGTTATATTCGTCATTCCATTGATACCAACAATGAATTTTATAAAGCTGAACAAGACTACATAGACGAGATCGAGCCGGAAGTGGAAGGTTGGGTAACGAAATACTATCAAGCATTAGTGAACTCTAAGTACCGAAAAGATTTGGAAAGTAAGTGGGGTACACAACTTTTTGCGCTTGCCGAAACACAATTGAAGACTTTCACTCCAGAAATCGTACCGCTTTTGCAAAAAGAAAATAAGCTTTCAAGTGAATACACCAAGCTGATTGCTTCTGCAAAAATTATGTTTGAAGGAAAAGAGTTAACCCTAGTTCAACTTGAACCGTTTGGAGAGTCTACAGATAGAAAAATGAGAATCAAAGCTAATGAAGCACGGTTTGGCTTTTTGGCTAAAAATGAACAAAAACTTGATCAAATTTATGATGATTTGGTTAAGGTAAGAACAGACATAGCTAGAGCCCTAGGGTATGCAAGTTTTGTTGAACTTGCCTATGATCGGATGAATCGAACTGACTATAATGCCGAAATGGTTTCTAAATTCCGGAAACAAGTAGAGGAATTTATTGTTCCGGTGGCGATGAAATTAAAGGATAGACAACGAATTCGAATTGGGGTAGAAAAGTTAAAATATTATGATGAGTCGATTATCTTCCCATCGGGTAATGCAATCCCAAAAGGTAGCCCAGAATGGATTATTGAGAACGGACAGAAAATGTACGAGGAGCTCTCCACAGAAACGGGTGAATTTTTCACCTATATGACTGAAAACGGTTTGATGGATTTAGTGGCGAAGAAGGGAAAAGCTGGTGGGGGGTATTGTACATTCATTGAAAATTATAAAGCCCCATTTATTTTTTCGAATTTTAACGGCACATCAGGAGATATTGATGTATTAACACACGAGGCAGGACACGCATTCCAGGTTTTTTCAAGCAGACATTATGATATCCCCGAGTACTACTGGCCGACTTACGAAGCGTGCGAAATTCATTCAATGAGTATGGAATTCTTCGCTTGGCCTTGGATGAAACACTTTTTCAAAGAGGATACTGATAAATATTTATTTGCCCATTTAAGTGACGCTTTACTTTTCTTGCCATATGGAGTTTCTGTTGATGAATTTCAACATTGGGTTTATGCCAATCCTGAGGCCACACCACAAGAGCGGAAGTTCACCTGGAGGGAGATTGAAAAAAAATACTTGCCCCATAAAGATTATGATGGTTTCACTTATCTAGAAAACGGCGGTTTTTGGCAGCGCCAGGCACATATTTACAATTCACCTTTTTATTATATTGATTACACATTGGCCCAAATTTGTGCATTTCAATTTTGGAAGCGTTCGAGAGAGGATTGGAAAACTGCTTGGGAAGATTATGTAAGGCTTTGTAAGCTCGGTGGAAGTGAGCCTTTTACCAAGCTTGTTGCAGAGACCCAATTGATTTCCCCTTTTGAAGATGGTTGTGTAAAATCGGTAATTGATGAAATTGAAAAATGGCTCGATTCTATTGAAGACAACAAACTATAAAAGAATGTTTAGATGAGACTGACTTTTGTCAGTCTCATTTTTTACAATTCTTCCAGGTTGTTATAAAAAGCTCGTCTGTGATTGTCCTTCCCCTCATATACATAGATAAGAAGGGGGAAGTGACCTTGAAACCTAATTGGAGTGCATCCTTTCAAATAGCAGCAGTTTATGTGGGAACAGTCGTAGGAGCTGGCTTCGCCACAGGGAAAGAAATAGTCGAGTTTTTTTCTCGATTTGGGTTAATTGGATTTATCGGGATTTTTGTTAGTGGATTATTACTCATTACATTGGGATCAAAATTAATGAGATTAGCGGCACGGATTGGAGCTACTTCGTATCAAGAGTTCAATGAATTCTTATTTGGAAAATTGGTTGGAAGAATCATCAATGTCTTGACTTTATTAATGCTTCTCGGTGTTTGTGCCGTCATGCTTTCTGGAGCAGGAGCAGTTTTTAGTGAACAAATGAATTTACCTAAAATATTAGGGATTCTCATAACGATTGGTCTTTCAGTCCTCGTGCTGGTTATCGGAATGAAAGGCTTGTTTATCGTAAATACATTTGTTGTACCGATGATGATTTCCTTTTGTTTTATCTTAATGTTCATCACAGTGGGCTTCCCACATTTTACTGAACAACTGCTGACGGTCCCTTTTTTGACCGATGGCTGGAAGGCTGTTGTGACTCCGTTTTCTTATGCGGCTTTTAATTTATTGCTTGCTCAAGCTGTTTTAGTACCTATAGCGAATGAAATAAAAGATGAACAGACAATTAAGTGGGGAGGGATTCTTGGTGGCGTTGCTTTGACTTTAATCCTTTTATGCAGCCATGTGGTATTAATTATGCTTCCCAATGTAGAAACATATGAAGTTCCAATGGCTATTATCGTAAAGAATATAGCATCAAGCCTTTATTGGATTTATGTTTTTATTATTTATGGAGAGATATTTACTTCGGTGATAGGCAATGTGTTTGGGCTAGAACGTCAGCTGCGAAAATATATTGGTCTTCCTAGTATAGCGATTATATTTTCCATCTTTTTAAGCACCTACTTTATTAGTCTAGTTGAGTATGGAACCCTTCTCTCATATTTATATCCAGCTTTTGGTTATTTTAGTTTAGCCTTTATTGCGTTGTTATGGATGAAGCCACTTGATCCGAAAAAACAATGATAAAGATTTCTTTTAAAAATGGCTGTGTTAAAGCCCAATGTTGACTTTTTGAACAATGTTGATCTTCGTTACAGGCGCGAAGACTCCTGCGGGAGCAGCGGGACAGGTGAGACCCCGC
>CAURFY010000173.1:0-5762 GCA_963524115.1 uncultured Bacillus sp. | reverse complement strand
TGAATACGATTCGCGCCCTCTTGTATGAAGGGTCTGTTGGCAACGGTATCTGGATCGCGCTTGCCTGGTGCCTCGGCATCATGGTCATCGCTTACTTTTTCGCCAATAAAGCATTTAAACGACAGTTAGGGTAATTACACGATAAAGGATTAGCCATATCAATAATCAGCCTCTCGCGATAAATGAATTTTGCTATCACATGGAAGGCTGCTTAAATGACGCGGCAATATAATTTACCCCGTAAAAGAAAAGATTCCGTTGCAAAACCGTTTTAGTAATCAATGTCATTAACTTAGGGAACTATGGATTACATTTCAATAGGAATGTAATCCATAGTTTTTTTCGATTGAAGGAAAAAATGCTTTAGGCAGCGCGAGGAGATATGAACGGACAACATATTCGAAAATAATCATTCATAAACAAATGGAAACATTTTAGACGCACGAGAACCGTCCCCATGATCCCATGATCCCCCCGATTATTTCGGAAGGTTTAGTTGCCATGAGACACCGAACCGGTCATTTAACCACCCAAACTTCTTACTGAATCCATAGTCACCTAACGGCATAAGTGCTTGTCCCTCTATAATGAGTTTTTCATAAAGATCGTCAAGCTCCTCTTCAGTATCACAAGTAACAAAAATTGAAAATGAAGGAGTAAAAGAAAACTGATGCTTCACATTACTGTCAATGCACATAAATTCCTGCCCTTTTATAGAAAAGGTAGCCTGCATTACAGTTCCTTCATCTCCAGATTCATTCGCTCCATAGCGAACAATACTTGTAATTTCCGAATCGTCAATGATTGATATGTAATGATTCATCGCTTCTTCTGCCTTACCATCTTGAAACATTAAGAACGGTGTAACCTTTTGCATAAAAAATCGACTCCTTTAATATAAATTAATTTCTCATTGGATTGTGCCAGTAGGCGGAAATACTATCTAAGTTTACATATTTATTCTATTCATAACGGTAAATTTAGTAAATGTATTAAGAAAGGAAACTATGAAAAGGTTCATTTGGATGCCTTTCGTCTACAATCTGAGACGATTACTATAAGATGTTCGTCGAGCGTAATTATTTTTCAGTTGCTGTATTCCCCATTGCTATTGAAATTCTATTCCAACTGTTGATTTGATTGATTATTAATACAAGGTCAACATATTGTCTCTCGTCATAATGTTTACGTACGCGCTGATAAAGCTCATCTGGCACACGTTTTGTTGAGATTAATGTCACGTACTCTGTGAATTCAAGAGCTACTTTTTCTGCCTCTGTATAGAATTCACACTCTTTCCATGCACTGATACAGTAAAGTCGCTGTTCTGTTTCACCCATTTTTCGAGCATCTTCCGTGTGCATATTCAAACAATATGCACATCCGTTAATTTGTGAAGCACGAATTTTAATAAGCTCACGAAGTTTTCAATCGATTGTTGTCTTTTTTGTGTACTTCTCCATATCCATCATAATTTTCATACCATCAGATGCAATTTCATAGTAGGGGACTCTTTGGCTCATTAGGCAAAACTCCTTAAATTTAAGATAAGAATAGTATACCCTAATAGGAACATTTGTACTACTTTTTCACATTTTTATAATAACGTATTTACTGCTCTAACCTTTTATATCTAGAGTACATGAACTGCAGTCACCGTTTCCCTAAAAATGAATATGCACTTTCTGTTAATCAAACGTTTGTTTAACAAATATGTACAGGATAGTGTTATAAAGGCTGTGTTAAACCTCAATGTTGATTGGAGTGGAGGATCAACGCCCGCCCCCGGAAAGCGAAGCACCTGGAACGGAAATCAACATTCTAGGCTAAAATGGGATTTCAAAACTGCAACAGTCATCCTCTCAGAAAATATGGGGAGCACTATTCGACTATCCAGTAGCGATTCGGACAATGGTTAGCTTCTGCTAACTCAAGTGTTCGACATTTCAATTTTCAAAGATTAATGTTTTCAAAACTAGAAAAAGAGCCAAGGCTGCTTCTGCTCCCCTTTCCTTTTAGACGCACAAGAACCGTCCCCTTGTTTCCCCCTTGTTTCCGCAAGAACCGTCCCCTTGTTTCTGTCGCTCTATAGATTAATGAAGCTTGCACGTTTTTCATGATTTCCACTAGGTCTTCATAGCCATTGAGAATGTAAAAATAGGTATCATCGAATGTATACAACTCACTTGAATACTTTTCCATCAATTGATTAACGTAAGCTTCGTGGTCAACGTCCTCAGGAATGTGGACTATTAGACCTAAAACATAATGCTTTCTTCCAGGAATACTTTCCGTTATCTGCTTAACGAGATAGGCTTCAATAATTTCACTATGAGAACTAATAACCTCTATCGCCCCAGTTAACTCCTCATCCAACTTATCATGGGGAACGAAATGATTTTCCGAATTGATAGATGAGACTTCCTCATCAAACTGCTTTAATACATCAGGCCAAGCTTCCAGTTGTGACCTTGCTTCTTCTAAAGCCTCCATTTGACCTGTGTAATAATAATATTCACAAAGTTGGTTTAATGCCTCTTCTTTACACTCCCAGTCTATTTCCATTGCCTTACGAATTAACACTTCCCCTTTAAGAGCTGTCGTCTCCTTACTCAAATAGATATCTCCAAGCCTAAGATAAGCTGGAATCGCTCTCTCCGCAGGATAGTGTTCAATTATTTCTTCTAATAAAACGGCAGCCGGTTCTGGCCCAATAATGTCTCGTGTTAATAATGCACGTTCAAAAAGGCCATGGAGATCGAGTTCCTCCATATTTTCTAGTTCCTGTAATCTTTGTTTTGAATCGTTATAGGAAGAAATTTGCTCATTCCATTTTTCCTCATTATTTTCAAGCCATAATTGATCAAAGTGCTGCAAAATTGAATCCGGATTTGCAAAGAAAAATTCAATGGCAGATTCCGTGTTTTGAGTGACAACCGGTTCCATACCAACTGCCTTGAGCCGGTCCATCATACATGGATGTGTATCAGCTACATTGCTTTTCATTTCAAGTCTTTGATTAAGATAGTCCTCACATAAAAACTTATCTAATTCTTGAGTCTTTTTGAAAAAATCACCATATGGTTTTGGCTGATCATTGGTTTTTGAACATTCCTCAAAAAGTTCGTTAAAGTATTTTTGATAAAAAAATTGGCCACCCACACTAATTGTACATAACATATCTCGTACCGTTTCAGGTGAGGTTACTTTAGCGGATGCGGCATCTGCAGCATATTCCGCCTGCCGAGCCATTACAAAGGTATAAGCCGAATACCGCGGATAATACCATTTAATAAACTTACGGAATATAAACGTACCGAACTGCTCATTCTTTTCTAATGAATGCATAAGCTGTGCCCAAGTCATTCTTACCCGATAGATCATCGCACCAAATGCTGTGTCTGAATGTGAAATATGGGCAAGCTCGTGCGCTAATACTGAAGTGAATTGTTCCCGAGTCAAACTTGAAATAAGCGGAATTCCAATGAGCAACACATTTCGTTTTGGACCAAAAAGCCCGAATTTTGGATTTTGGACAACCGATGCATTGTATTCATCGTTCAAAACGATGGCATGAATTTTAGGTGTTTTCAGTTTGCTACTTAGTTTCTTTATTGTTTTCTCCAACGCTGGCGCTTCATTCTTTTTCAAATAGTATCCTTCAGGCATTTCCATCTTAACAATAAGTGCTTTTATGACAAAATAAGAAAGTGTTGCGCTTATTAGCAAAAGCTTGATATTCCCAAGGGTAAACGTTCCGTCAACTAGATTTATGATTGCTAGAAAAAGTAAAAATAACAATAAAGCAAGAAAAAATAAAACATAACCATAACCAAGCCCAGTTAAAAGAAGGACTTTTAAACGATAAAACCAAGGATTCTTCTCCGCACTAGTCTCAAGCTTCCTTACCAGTAACTCAAATTCCTCATTGGTCACCCTCATCTTCCTCTCTTTTTCCAAATCTATCCTCCATATTATAATCTGGCAATTATGAACAAGAAAGTTCTATTTTTCGACAGAGAAACAGGGGGACGGTTCTTCCTGTTTTCTGTAACTTAGTAACTCTACATAGCAGCTTGGTCGGAGCGATATTTACTATGTATATCGGCTTTTATATACTAAACGTAAATAAAAGTCTAATAAAGTGGTGACGAAGATGAAAATCATAATTGAAGAATCACCGGAATGCAGTGAAACAGAAATCACTATCACATGCTATAAGTTGACAGAGAGCGTTACTAAAATTGTTGCTACTCTGCGCGCACTGGAACAGAAAATACTGGGCACGTTAGTTGGACAGATTCACGTTTTGTCACCGGAAGATATTTTTTATTTTGAGTCCGTCGATAAGAAGAATTTCATTTATACAGATACAGTAGTGTATGAAACATCGTTGCGATTGTATGAAGTCGAAGAAATACTAGGCGATCGTGAATTCTTCCGTGCTACGAAATCCACCGTTCTGAATATCTCTAAAATCAAAACGATTTCTCCCAAGATAGGGGGACGGCTGGATGTCGTACTAGATAATGGAGAGAAGATGATGGTATCTAGGCAGTATGTCAGGATTTTAAAAGAAAAATTAGATTTTTAGAAGGGTGGAATTTTCATGTGGGAAAAATTAATGCAGTTTACGCTTGTCTTTAAAACGATGGCAGGTCTATTTTTTTCGGGTGGCATTATTATTTATATGGTATTTGGATATATGCTAGGTGAACGAGAGATTTCCTTTTCTATGATTGTACAAATCTTCTTTTTGAGCATTGTGGTTACTGGTTTTCAGTATCTCTTTTGGGAGGAGGGAGCTAAGAGTAAACTATCTAGCATAACGAAGATAATACTCCAATATGTGATTTTCGGTATCATTTTATTTGCTATGTCACAATGGTTTGCATGGTTTCCGCTAGAATGGAGAACGATAGCAAGACTGTTTGCGCTTTATACCGTTATTTTCTTAGGAGCAGTATTCGGATTTTCCATGTATTTTCGCGTTTTAGGCATGCAATTCAATCGAAAAATGCTTCATTATCGTGCTAAAAGGAATCAATAGGAGGTGCAGGGGGACGGTTCTTACGTCTCATTCGAGACGCAAGAACCGTCCCCTATGTTATTCCCCTTAAATCCACGAAATTTATGTTATAATAATTTAAAAAAACTTTTGGTGATCAATGTGAATAATTCATTTAGTCGTCGTCAATACAATAGAGTAAAATTCCAAGACACCATTCAATCAACTATTGAACTCGAAACTCGATCATACGAAAACGAATTCAAATTAAGTGGTGGTTTTAGCATATTTGTAATTGATATAAGTGCTGGCGGGCTAAGATTTGTAACTAAGAAGGAATTTCCAGTTAACTTTATTGCAGTCTATAAAATAAGTTTAAAAATAAACACTAAAGACCTTGTTCTTTTTGGGAAGATCATTAGGAAAAGAAGATTAATTAATAATTACATTGAATATGGTGTTAAATTTGACTTTGATTATGGCTTTGTTAAAGGCCTCTTTTAATATTCTATAATTTTCTTAGGGACGTTTCCTGCGATAATACACAGGAAACGTCCCTTTGCTTGTTAAGAAACTGCAAGTGCTAGTATCCTTACATGGGCACCGCTCCCATCTGTTTGGATAGAAGTCGTCCTTTCCCCTAATCCTCTTGGACATTTTCAATTATCAAAGTTTAACGTGTTCAAAACTAGAAAAAGAGCCAGGGGTGTTACTGACTCTGGCAGCAACACCCCTGGCTCTTTAATTTTATATC
>CAURFY010000172.1:0-5793 GCA_963524115.1 uncultured Bacillus sp. | reverse complement strand
CCCACCAAATAGTGGTGTTATCATATTTGCGATCCCTTGGCCAATAAGCTCGCGGTTACTATTATGTTTTGTTCCCGACATTCCATCCGCTACGACAGCTGAAAGTAGTGATTCTATTCCTCCCAAGACTGCGATGACAAACGCAGGTTGGATCATTTTTGTAATATTTTCCAGAGTAAAATCCGGAAAATGGAAACTTGGAAGATTACTAGGTATTTGACCATATGCAGAGCCAACAGTCGCCACTTTATCAGGAAAAAGCATGGCTGCGATGATCGTTGAAAATAACAGTCCAATTAAAGGTCCAGGTACCTTTGGAAACCATTTCGGTGTTATTAAAATGGTTATTAAACAAATTGCTGCCGTCAGCAAACTATATAGATTGATCGTATTAATATGAGTAAAAATCTCGCCTATATTGGCAATAAATTCATCGTGCTTCTTTATTCCAGTCAAGCCTAAAAAGCTTGCAATCTGTCCTGTAAAAATAATAACTGCAATTCCAGATGTAAAACCAATTGTAACAGGACGCGGGATATATTTTATTAAGGAGCCTAACTTAAATACTCCCATTAAAAACAACATAATCCCTGCCATAAATCCTGCAATTAATAAATTATTGTAGCCATAGGTCATTACTACACCTAATAATACTGGTATGAACGCCCCAGTTGGACCAGCTATCTGAAATTTTGATCCTCCAAACAGCGAAATCAGAATTCCGGCAATAATCGTCGTGTAAATACCATATTCAGGTTTTACACCAGATGCAATTGCAAATGCCATTCCAAGCGGGATAGCAATAACACCGACGATCAATCCTGATAGAAAATCTTTTCTTAAGCTGTCGATAGAATAATGGTTAAATATGCCAAAAGTTGATTTCACAAATATACCTTCCTCACAATATTTATATATTTGAATTTTTGAATATACGAAATATAATACTCCCTGTTTATTCTTTTGTCTAGAATAAACAAGAAGACATTTTTAATGGTAAATCGACATATTTTTCCGCTATTAATGGCATCGACAAGACTCCATTAAACAAAAGATTCTATATAAAGTTACTCAGGTACACTTGTTCCCATTAATAAAATACTGAACAAATCCAATATCCTCTGGCGTTAAATCCCGTCCAAAGACACTTTTTACATCATCGATAACCAATTGAAGATTATTTCCATGAACCTTCATACTATCGACAATTGCTCGACATTCCCGATTTTCTTGTAGAAACATATTGCGGGATATTGGTACCGAGTGCGAAGTCAAATACTATGATGTACTACTCATTTATATACAAATAGTCATTTGCGATAAAATAAAGAATTCCCTTTTTCACCTTTTTATTGGTTAACGTTTGCCACGCATCCTTATAGAAATTTAGTTGGCTTAGATAAAAGTTTACTAGTTTTAAAATATCTTCTTTATTTTTGGGGCGGTCAGTTTTATAGTCAACAATCACCCAATCATCTTCGAGTTTGTAGATAAGATCGATTATCCCCTTAACAAGTATAGGATGACCACCCTCCTTACCTTTAATTAATGATTCATACATTGTATGATCAGTGTTTACAGTAAAGTTAAATGGGACCTCAGTGAAAATTTCTTGAGCTATTTGCAAATCAGCCCATATCCTCGTTTGTTTGAACTGATTGATCCAGGCTATTACTTCATCTGAACGATCACTTGGTATGGAATATTTGTCTAGGGCGACTTTTACATAATCTGATATATAGTAACCCTTGACAACCTTTTCAAGAATATCATGAACAAGTGATCCGTATAACTTCCCACCGCCCTCTTCTCGTTCAATCATCGCTACCTCTGAAAAATCCTTGTTGATAGTCGGAGTCCAGTGATCATACGTATTACGCTGCACATCTTCAAGCCAGTTTGCCTGCACTGTAGCATTTTGATATTCAGTAAGGGAAACCATCGCTAGATCCTCATGACTATCTTCTGGAATGGTAGAATGGATTTCTATTGGCTGGATACCCTCAATTTCTAAAAGTAGTTCCCAAGGATTTTTCTTATCGTTTTTTGCACTTGTACTTATGATTAATGCCTTTTCTGCACGTGTTGCTGCCACATAAAGTATCCGACGTTCTTCTTCCATCAAATAATGAATCTCTTCTTGTTTATTCTCTTCCCACTGAGGTGGATAAGCCAAATCCTTTTTTACATTTCCGTTTTTTACAGAAAAGCTGAAATAACCTTTCGAATGGTAATCTTCACGCTTTATGTGTTTAGTTAAAAAGGAATCTGGACTAACCCGTTTGGCAGGATGGGCCAGGAATACAATCGATGCTTCCAATCCTTTTGCCTTATGGACGTTCATGACGCTGACTGCGTCTGCATTCTCTTCAAGATTAGCTACCACCGTTTTTTCATTTACCATATCTACTAAGAGGTTGGTTATTTGTCTATAGGTGGTATTACCACTTGTCTCTTGTTTTCTTAGCGCTTCTAAAATTTGAATGATACCCCTGTAAGCCCGTTTATTTTGACCGCTATTTATTAATAAAATATAGAAGCCAATATCTTCAAGCATTTTTTCTATTGCCGTGGTCGGTAGGAGGGTACGGACCCATTTTTGGTAAAGTTTTAACTTTGCAAATGCTTGGGCAAATTTCTCCTTTGTTTCAGGTGTTAATGTTTCTGGAATCTCGCTATAGATTGAAAACCTACCACCATTCATTTTCCATTGGTACAGTTCCTCATCACTTATTCCAAAAAACATTCCTCGTAAAACGCCTATTAAATTTACTTCATCAGTTGGATCAACAAATGACTTTAACAAAACAACCAGCTCTTGGAACTCTTTAATCTCTCCAATGATGATTTCCCCACTAATGCTGACAGGAACCCCACCCTCACTTATTGCATTTGCATATGTTGTAATCCCCTCTGTGTATCGAGTTAACACCATAAAATCTCTTGGTCGATAACCCTCAGAAAGAAGAGATCTGATTGTGGCTGCAATATTTTCGGCATCCTTTGCAACAATATCATTCTTAAGCGAATATTCCGAAGGTATCACTAAGCTTTTTATTCCTGTAAAAATCGTTCCTTCGTCTTTATGATAAGAGTTCAGAGGTCGGTAAGCAGCTTGATAAATTGTTTCTGACATGGGTAAAAGGTTTGCAAACACGCCATTTAACTTTGTTGTTACGGTATCAAGACTACGAAAATTCATCGTAAGCTGTAATACCTCACCACCATGTTCTTCCATCAGTTGTTTCACTCGATTATATGTGTCAATATCAGCACGCCGAAATCGGTAAATAGCCTGTTTAGGATCTCCAACGATAAACAAAGACCCTGCCCGTGGTTTGCAGTTTGTCCAAATTTGCTCATGAATATCTTCACTAACTAAATAAAACATGAGCTCTGCTTGAACTGGATCGGTATCCTGATATTCATCAATAAGTAGATATCGAAATTTTTGCTGAAAGTATTGTCTAACTAAAGGATTTTTCTTTAGTAGTTCAGTAGCAGTTAATAACAAATCTTGAAAGTTTAATAAGGACCTCTCCGCTTTTAGAACCCCATAGGTTGTTAATGCCCCTCGTAAAAAGTGAACTATTTTAGGATGAGCATATTCCTTCCATTCCTTTAACAAAGGTTTTATCGAAACTTCAAATATAGATGTTATTTTGTCAAAATAAAACTTTGCATCCTCTTTTGAATCCCACCGATTCAGTGTAGGCTTAAGGTTCTTATCAAATAACTCGTAAAATTCGATTAAGTCCCTTTCACGATTAAGATCCATATGTCTTGCCTTTTTCACAGCAGTTTTAACCGCCTTCTGAAGTGGATCATAGCCTTTATCCGGCTCGTGTTCAGGTATCGATTTAATAGCTTCATTAATCAGATTATATAAAGATTGATAGGGTGTGCGAACATCCGGTTTTGGAAAAGCAGCGGTCACCCACTCGACATCTGGATACTCCAACATGTCACGCAAACATTGAAATAATGTATCGACATGAATCCCAAGCTCAGTTAATTCTTGTATTTTCCCAGAATTCCCTTCAAGAGAATAATATAGGAAGGATTGCCATGCTTCCTCTAATAAGGCAAGATCATCATCTTCTTCAAGCTCTGAAAAGTTTATATCTAAACCCGCTTCAATCGGTCTTTCGCGTAATAATCGTGCGCAAAATGAATGAACGGTGCCAAGAAAACAGCGCTCAATATTTTGTAGGGCCAGCTCCAATCGGAGTTTTTCATCATCCCTTTCCTCCTCTTTCCAGGCCTTTTCTAAGACCGTTTGGAAACGAACCTTCAATTCATCAGCTGCTTTCCTGGTAAAGGTTATTGCCACCATCTCGTGAATTTTACATGTTCCCGTAACAATAAGGTTGACCATTCGGTCGACAAGGCTTTTTGTCTTTCCGGATCCAGCACCGGCTTCAACTAAATAATTGCTACTCAGACTATTAATGATTTTATCGCGAGCAGGTTGATCAATGATACGATTATTCATAAGATCTGACCCCCCAGAATTTTTTTAGTCCTTCGACCGTTTGATCCATCTGTTTCAGTTCGAGAATAGCAGGATCATAAAAGCTTCTTCGGCATGCTGCTTGAAATTGACAGAAAGTGCAATCATTCGGATCATTGGTCATCGTAAAATGTCCAGTTCGGATCACATCAACTAATTTCTCCAACAAATCTAATCCATTAGCACGTAATTTTTCATCTTGTTTCCTTGAAAAACGGTGTCCAAGACCCTTTGTAGTCGGAAAATAATAACTACTCTCAACAACTGACCCCAACTCTAAATGTAAGTGTTGTTCAATAGCTAAAGCGTAAACAAAATGCTGGAGTTGTCGCCCTCCTTTAAACGGCTTATTCATACTATAGCCATACGTGCCACCTGTTTTGTAATCAATAATATGGTAAGTACCAGAAAGAGATTTATCAACACGGTCAATTTTCCCGGAAACGTTCATGATTTCCCCAGATGGAAACTGGATCTTAGCAGGTTCCCTATTTCCAATTCCAAACGAATACTCAAAATACTGTGGTGCATAATTTACGCAATACTCTTCTTCTTCTTTTAAAAAGATTAAACAGCAATCATAAATATCTTGAGCTTCTTTGTTAAAAATCCGCCCACTTGGGGGTGGAAGCACTTCCTTTTGCTGCTTGATCAAGGTTTGTGCAATTTGCAAAATCAATCCTTTATGTTCTTCAAAAGCTGGATTGTTGCCGTCTTCTGACATTTGTTCATAAAACAATTCAAAAATCTGGTGTAACAAACTTCCACGTGTGGCTGGATCAAGCCAACGATACGGTTCAAAAGAAATGTCCTCAATAGGACGTACCCTTAATATTTCTTGAAGAAAATAAGAATAAGGACACTTCGCTAAAGATTCTAGCTTGCCAGCGGTCATTTTTCTTTCAGGATTTTTTCGCGGATCAAAGACTTGTTGATCTATCTCGACAAGTCCATCAAAAGAGGTAAAAGCTTCTCCACTCCTTGCCGATTCTGCATGCTCACCCCTTTTTATATTAGGAAAATGTTTTAATAGAAGATCTTGGTCCACTTGTCGAGGAAGACTAGAGTTAAGGCTTGCTTTCCAATAATCCTTTATTTCAATTATTGTAGAACTAGCTAAGATTGGAATTTTCCTCAAATCAGTAAATTCTGAAGCAAATTCCCCTGTCATCAGTCGATAACATTGTAAAAAAAGGTGGGCAGGACTCACGATTCGATTTTGATTGATATCAAAATTAGCAAAGCTCACCGTCACATGACCCTGACATTGAGCTAAAACT
>CAURFY010000171.1:0-5796 GCA_963524115.1 uncultured Bacillus sp. | reverse complement strand
CAACAATCTTTATGAAAACAGCTTTTTTTAGACGATATACAATAATCCAGTCCAAACCGGACTGGATTATTGTTCTTTAAATTATTTTTCTATTGAAAGGAAATTTTTAATCGATTTAGCCCCTCGATAAGGGTCTCTTGTGGACAGGCAAGATTCATTCGCACAAAACCTTCTCCGCCAGGTCCGAATTTAGCCCCGGGCTCTAGTGCAAGTTTCCCTTTTGTTAACAATCTTTCCTTGATTTCTTTATCAGTTAATTCAAGATTTCGGCAATCAAGCCAAAGTAAATAGGTACCCTCCGGTTCCATTACGGAAATTTTAGGTACGTTCTCTTCGATAAATTGTTTAGCTATCGAAACATTTTCCGATAAGTAGGAAAGCAATTCCTCCAACCATTTCTCTCCATACTGATACCCGGCTTCCATAGCCATAATCCCAAAAAGATTTAAAGAAAAGAAGCCTTGCTTTTGTTGAAACCTTTTAATCTTAGCTCTATAATTTTCGTTTGGAATTATCATCGCACTCGCCTGTAGCCCAGCAATATTAAAGGTTTTACTTGGAGCGATACAGGTAATTACTTGTTGTTCTAGCTCTGGATTTAAAGATGCGATTGGGGAATGAACAGCAGGCTTAAAAACTAAGTCAGAATGGATTTCATCTGATAAAATCAAACAATTATATTTTAAGCAAAGTTCCCCAATCTTAATTAGCTCCTCTTTTGTCCAAACACGCCCGCCTGGATTATGCGGATTGCAAAGTAAAAAGAGTTTTACTCCTTGTTTCAAGTTTTGTTCAAATAAATCGAAATTAATTTGAAAGCGGTGTTCTTGAGTCACTAATGGGGTATTTACTATCACTCGCCCGTTTCTTTCGATCATATCAAAGAAAGGGGTGTAAACGGGTGATTGCAGCATTACCAGTTCCCCCGGATTGGTTAACGATTGAATAACCGTGCTAATGGCGGGAACAACCCCTGGAGAATATTCTATCCAGTCAGGATTGATCTTCCACTTATGGCGCTGCTCCATCCAATTTTGTATTGCAGCGCTTGTGGATGGAGGGATAAATGTATAACCGTAAATACCGTGTTCCGTCCTTTTTTTAATTGCTTCGGTAATTTCACGAGGCGGCTGAAAATCCATATCGGCAACCCACATTGGCAATAAATCATCTGCTCCAAAAATTTTCTTAGTCATTTCCCATTTCACCGAAGCGGTTTGGCTTCTGTCAAATACTTTATGAAAATCACTCGATGCCATTCCAACACCACCTTGCAGAAATATTTGATTAATACCCTTATAATAAATTAATTTAAATTAAATAAATAGAGGAGGCGAAAAATGTTTCCAGGACACCCAACTATTATCTAACCTTGTACAAATCTATTTATGTAATCATAAACTTGATCAGGTCTTTCTTCAGGAACAAGGTGTCCAGTGTTTTTAAGAACAATCAATTGTGAGTTTTCTAAATCTTGGTGAAGACGTTGACCAACTGATAATGGTACAACTCGGTCGTGCTCACCCCAAATGAGTAAGCAGGGTGTAGTAATCTTTTTTAAAATAGGTACTGATAAATCCCCTTCACGATCACGGATCATTCGAGTTAAGGCACGAAATATATCCTCTTCTAAAAAAGGCTGCAGGTAGCCAAACATCATTTCATCATCAATCATTTTTTGATCATAAACGACATTTTGCAGATTGTTTTTAACTCCAGATTTAATTAATCGAAGCTTAACAATTAAATAAAAAAATGGCAGATAGCTAGATAGAATTAATGAAGACTTTGATCGCTTTAAATAGCTGGAACTACATAATAGAACCGTTTTTTCGACTAAAGCAGGTCGAAGATAAGAAATGTTTAAACAAATCTGACCACCAATCGAATGTCCAATCAAGGTTACTCGAGTGAGGCCCAATCCTTCAAGTAATTGAATGACAGTCTGTGCCATATTTTCGTATGAATAGATAAAATTTTTAGATTTACCACTTTTTCCAAAGGGAGGAAGGTCAACAGTTATGACGGTGTAATCCTTCTGTAAAAGCGGGATTAGCCGTCTGAAACTGAAGGACGACGAAAGAAAACCGTGTACCAGAACGACTGTTTTTTGTGTTTCTGCACCTTGATAAAACTCATAATAAATATTAATTCCATTCACTTCTATTTCGTTAGTAACCACTTTTATCCCCCTACCTATTTTAAAAATAGGCTGTTTTCGTAACTTTGTTGCTGTTTATAAAAAGAAGAGTAGTTGATTTCCGCTCCAATCAACAATCTTTTAGAAAATAGCCTAAAAATAAGAAAGCCTCCTATTTAAATTTGAAGTAATTCACTACTTTTCTGAATTATTTTTCCCAAGAGTTAATTTATTCACACATCTTTCGTCTAATTTTGGTAAAATGAAAAAATGAACTAAATATTCTTTCAATCCAAATGGTATTGATTAATTTTAAACTAAGGGGGGAGTTTCATGCAGCTTTCTGAAAAAGAGCTTGAGGTGCTTGAAATTCTGGAAAAAAATGCGCGTATTTCCACTGAGGACCTGGCTAAAATGGTTGGAGTTCAAATGGAACAAGCTGATGAAATCGTTCAAAAGCTTCAGGAACAAAAGGTCATTGTCCTTCATACGTCAATTGTTGACTGGTCCAAGGTTGACGGCCATGAAGGGGTAACAGCTATGATAGATGTAAAAGTTACGCCCAAACGTGGTGTAGGGTTTGATGAGATTGCCCAAAGAATTTATCGATTTAAGGAAGTAAAATCCTTGTATTTAATGTCAGGAGCTTATGATTTATCAGTTGTTATTGAAGGTCAGTCTATGAATGAAGTAGCACGGTTTGTTTCGCAAAAATTGTCAACACTTGATTCAGTCCTTTCAACAACAACGCATTTCATCTTAAAAAAATATAAGCATGATGGTACAATTTTTGAACAAACCGACGATGATAAACGGATTGTGGTGTCTCCTTGATGAAAAAAACAAAAATGTACCTTGCAAAAAATGTTGAAAATATGAAGCCGTCTGGTATTCGTCGTTTTTTTGATTTAGCAGCTGGAATGGAGGGAGTCGTTTCTCTTGGTGTTGGAGAACCAGACTTTGTTACATCCTGGTCCGTAAGGGAGGCTGCAATTCTATCCCTTGAGCAAGGCTATACTTCCTATACTGCTAACGCAGGACTATTGCAGTTAAGACAGCTTATTTCAAAGTACATGGAAGACCACTTTGATGTCCGTTATAACCCAAATTCTGAAATCGTTGTAACAGTTGGGGCAAGCCAAGCAATTGATTTAGCATTAAGGGCAATCCTTGATCCTGGGGATGAGGTAATCGTGGTAGAACCGTGTTTTGTTTCTTATTCTCCACTAGTTGATTTAGCTGGAGGAAAGGCAATTCAGGTTCAGGCGACGAAGGAAAATGATTTTAAAATTAAACCAGATCAATTAGAAAGCGTTGTTTCGTATAAAACAAAAGCGTTGTTAATTTGTTCTCCAAATAACCCAACTGGAACGATGCTGAATCGGGAAGATTTGATGGAAATTGCCCGCTTCGCAGAAAAACATGACTTACTTGTCATTTCCGATGAAATCTATGCAGAGCTTGTCTATGATGAAGAGTATACGAGTGTTGCAGCTATTAAAGATATGCGGGAACGAACCATTCTAATATCTGGTTTTTCAAAAGCTTTTGCAATGACGGGGTGGAGACTTGGTTTTGTTTGTGCTCCTGAAGAAATTTCCCAAGCCATTTTAAAAATACATCAATATGCAATGATGTGCGCCCCAACTATGGCACAATATGCTGCAATTGAAGCGCTGAAATCGGGAGATTCGGATGTTGAAGATATGCGGAAAAGCTATCGCCGGCGTCGAAATTATATTGTTCAAACCTTGAATGAAATGGGATTAACTTGCCATAATCCAGGTGGGGCATTTTATGCATTCCCATCGATTGAAATAACCGGGATGTCTTCAGAGGAATTTGCCGAAAACCTGCTCCGTGAAGAAAAAGTTGCAGTTGTCCCGGGGAGTGTGTTTGGTGAGAGTGGTGAGGGTCATGTTCGCTGTTCATATGCTTCCTCAATGGAACAGCTACAAGAAGCGATGACGCGAATCAATAGGTTTATATCAAAACATAGTTTACAAAAAGAAGTGTATTGAAAAATTTCACATAAATAAAAAGGGACATACCCATATGAGTATGTCCGAAAAAGGGGGGAATACAAGAAAGCCTTATGATGTAAGGTTTTCCAGTTCCTCCTTTTTTTATACATAGATTAGTGTTGATTTTTATTTTTCATCTCAAACAACATTTGCATTACACTGAGAAAACCTTCTTCATCTAATTCTTTTATTTTTCTAAGAATTAACTTGGCTTT
The DNA here is from genome assembly GCA_963524115.1 of uncultured Bacillus sp. GTDB lineage: Bacteria > Bacillota > Bacilli > Bacillales > Cytobacillaceae > Bacillus_BU. The sequence continues at coordinate 1,417 of CAURFY010000171.1, read as the reverse complement.
TTTCGTCCCAATTTCGCGCACCAATTGTTCTATTTCATGGTCCATTCCAGTAGGGTTTCCTTGAAATTCTTGTTCAAGAAGTTCAGATGCAGGTATATCCAATACGGTAGAGATATTTAAAATGGTTTGTGTATCAGGTCTTCGCTCACCAGATTCGAACTTTTCAACCGTTTGCAATCCTACCCGGATTTTTCTGGCAAGCTCTTGTTGTGTAATGTTTTGTCTTTCGCGACAAAGTTTAATATTTTGCCCGATCGTTGACATCATCATGTCACCTCTTCGACACATTTTTCTTTTGAACCTTGTTTCCTTAATTGTACCATGCTTCTGGATGATATCTTGATTGTAAGCGTGAACATTTAGTTAAAAATATGTTTTAATATTATGAAAAATGATGAGAATGAAAATTAACGGTTTAATTTTCGGCGGTTCTTTTGATTACTTGTTTACACTATGGTATAATTGTATATTGCGTATATATTGGATAAAATAAAAATTAAATTTAGGAGTGTTTCTATTGTCAGACACAATTCAGGTAGGAAGTATTATTGTAGGAAAGGTGACTGGAATTCAGGCTTATGGTGCCTTTGTTTCTCTTAATGAGAATACCCAAGGACTTGTTCATATTTCAGAAATTACCCACGGTTATGTTAAGGATATTAATGATCTTCTAAAAGTTGGTGACGAGGTTAACGTAAAAGTTCTTTCGATTGATAAAGAAGCAGGGAAAATTGGCTTATCAATTCGTGCAACTGAAGAAGCACCTGTTAGCCAACCAGAAACGTCTAAACCAAAAAAACCCAAAAAACGTGCGGCAACCATCACACCGATTCAAAATGATCCCGAGTTATCTCAAGGCTTTAACACCCTTAAAGACAAGCTACAAGAGTGGATTGACCAATCACAAAGAGACGATTTAATTAAAAAGTAAACAAAAGGCTAAAGTTTTAACAAGGCTAATTCCTTCCTTAATGTAGGCTATTCCCTATTTTAAAGGTAAGGAATTGGCCTTTTTTTCATAGCCTTTTTAAACTGTATGCAACCTAGCTTTTCATAAATCTTTCGATATCGTGGATAAGAATTATTTGTGTCACAAGGCAGAGAGACTTTAAAGGAGGGAAAGAGAGCGGTACAATTGAATTATATAAGTCATAACAGGGATGGAGGAAATTGATGTGACAAAATCACAAACGATTATTAACCTAACCGAAAAATATGGCGCCCATAATTATCACCCACTTCCTATTGTTATTTCCAAAGCAGAAGGAGTCTGGGTTGAAAATCCTGAAGGTAACAGATTTATGGATATGTTAAGTGCATATTCAGCAGTGAACCAAGGTCATCGACATCCAAAGATCATCCAAGCACTGAAGAAGCAAGCTGATCGCGTGACACTGACTTCCCGTGCCTTTCATAA
>CAURFY010000170.1:0-5798 GCA_963524115.1 uncultured Bacillus sp. | reverse complement strand
TCAAGGATTAGGGCACTTAGCAACGTTCGACCACTTTTTGGAACCTCTAATCGCACGTGTAGGCTAGTCAAAAATCTTTTTATAACGGATTCCCTTTCCACTCCTAATATCCCGTCATACGGGCCTGTCATTCCAACATCTGAGATATACGCAGTGCCAGAAGGGAGAATTCGCTCATCTGCAGTTTGAACGTGAGTGTGTGTGCCCACAACGGCAGTAACCCTTCCGTCTAAATACCACGACATGGCCTGTTTTTCACTAGTTGCCTCCGCATGAAAATCAACGAATATGATTGGAGTTCTTTCTCTAGCTTCCTCGATTAACTCATCCGCCTTTTTAAACGGACAATCAATTGATGGCATAAATGTTCTGCCTTGTAAATTAATAATGGCTACTTCATCTTGATTCACTTTTAAGTAAACAATCCCAGTTCCTGGAACTTCGTCAGGAAAATTTGCTGGTCGCACCAAATACTTCGCTTTATCAATAAACTCGAAAATATCACGATTATCCCAAGCGTGATTTCCTAACGTTACGGCCTGAGCACCTACTTCTAGGAATCCACGGTAAATTTCTTCCGTTATCCCTCTTCCTCCGGCTGCGTTTTCTCCATTTATCACAGTAATGGTTGGACGGTACTTTTCTTTTAGCTTCGGAACATATTGATTCACCATATCTCTTCCTAGTGAACCTACTACATCCCCAACAAATAAAATTCTCATTATATATTCCTTTCTAATTTCCAGATTAGTTGTGTTTCATTGTAGCACAGTTAGCCAGCCAAAAAAATAAAGCGGTGCAAATGCACCGCCTTATTTTGCATATTCTACAGCTCTCGTTTCACGAATAACTGTCACTTTTATATGACCTGGATAATCGAGTTCTTCTTCAATTCTTTTGCGAATATCTCGTGCTAATCGATGCGATTCCAAATCATCTATTTGATCTGGCTTCACGATGATCCGAATTTCACGACCCGCTTGAATTGCAAACGATTTTTCAACGCCTTCAAAGGACTCAGAAATTTCTTCCAGCTTTTCGAGTCGACGAATATAGTTTTCCAGTGTTTCACTACGCGCTCCTGGTCTAGCTGCAGATAATGCATCTGCTGCTGCAACGAGAACGGCAATAGTAGATGTTGCTTCAGTATCTCCGTGATGAGAAGCGATACTATTTATTACAACAGGGTGTTCCTTGTATTTCGTTGCAAGTTCTACCCCAATTTCAACGTGACTACCTTCTACTTCATGGTCAATTGCTTTACCAATATCATGTAGTAATCCAGCACGACGCGCTAATGTTTCATCTTCCCCTAACTCAGCAGCCAATAATCCGGATAACTGAGCCACTTCGACTGAATGTTTTAACACATTTTGACCATAACTTGTCCGATACTTTAAACGGCCAAGAATTTTAATTAGATCAGGATGAAGCCCATGGACTCCTACCTCAAACGTTGTTTGTTCACCAATTTCGCGAATATGCTCATCGACTTCACGGCGAGCTTTATCTACCATTTCTTCAATACGTGCAGGATGGATACGTCCGTCTTGTACAAGCTTCTCAAGTGCTAATCGGGCAGTCTCGCGACGAATAGGATCAAATCCTGACAAAATAACTGCTTCAGGAGTGTCATCAATAATGAGATCAATTCCTGTTAAGGTTTCAAGAGTACGGATATTCCGCCCTTCTCGCCCAATAATCCGGCCTTTCATTTCATCATTTGGTAGGTTTACCACAGAAACAGTTGTTTCTGCAACATGATCAGCTGCACATCTTTGAATCGCTAATGACAAGATTTCTTTCGCTTTCTTGTCAGATTCTTCCTTTACACGATTTTCACTTTCTTTAATCATGATTGCAGTATCATGAGCTAATTCCTGTTCCATCCGATCTAAAATGATAACCTTCGCTTCTTCACGAGATAAGCTTGAGATACGCTCTAATTCCACTTGTTGCATACGTACCATCTCATCCACTTTGCTTTCCATCTCTTCAATATGCTGTTGTCTTTGATTTAGAGAATCATCTTTTCTTTCTAGTTGTGCTTCTCGTTTATCCAACGATTCGCCCTTTCGATCTAGATTCTCTTCTTTTTGCAGCAAACGGTTTTCTTGTTTTTGTAGTTCATTTCTTCGTTCTCGAACCTCACGTTCAGCTTCAGATCGAAGCTTGTGAATTTCATCCTTTGCCTCTAACAGTGCTTCCTTTTTTAAGGCCTCAGCTTCTCGCTTCGCATCTTCTAAAATTTGCTCTGCTGCATCTTTTGCTCCTGTAATCTTTGCTTCAGCAATGGACTTACGAATAAAATAGCCAACAACCGCACCGACGAAAACGCCAAGCAAAATGGAGATGATCGTAATAGGTTCCATCGTTTCACCTCCTGTTGCTATAATCTTTTGATAAAATCTTTTCTTTTGATACATTTTTAAACATATCGCCATGTACAATATATCAGCACAAAGGCTCTTAACATTTCACATACTCATAAAAGTGTAAAATATACATTTTTAATTGTAAAGCTGTGGAATTTTATTGTCAAGGGTAAGTCCCCTATAGTGACTATCTTTACCAAAATATGGTGTATTCAACGTGATTTTTGGTAGTTTTTAATTTTTTTAGAAAAGGCTTTGTTAAATTAGTCTGTTGATTTCCGCTGCAGGCACTCCCTTTCCGCGGGAGTCTCGTGTCTTCCGCTCCAATCCACAGAATGCTCAAAAATCAACATTGTACTTTAACACAGCCTTAGAAAAAAACAGCAAAGCTAATAGCTTTGCTGCGAAAAATTTACTCGATCAACTCTAATTCTTCTTGATCATCCGGCTCTGTGATAACCTTTTCGATGTCTAGACCATAATGATCGCGAATTTTTTGTTGGATTTCAACGCGCAATGCTTTATTTTCTTTCAAATAGAGTTTTGCATTTTCACGTCCTTGGCCGAGGCGCTCGTCATTATATGAGTACCAAGATCCACTTTTTTGAACGATATCAAGATCTGAGCCCATGTCAATAATTTCGCCCTCTCTAGAAATCCCTTCTCCATACATAATATCTACTTCAGCTGTACGGAAAGGTGGAGCTACTTTATTCTTCACGACTTTAATCTTTGTTTTGTTACCAACGATATCGTTACCTTGTTTTAATTGCTCAGCACGACGTACTTCAAGTCGAACAGTTGAATAGAACTTAAGAGCACGACCACCAGGAGTCACTTCAGGATTTCCAAACATAACGCCAACTTTTTCACGAATTTGATTAATAAAGATTGCGATCGTTTTAGATTTATTAATAGCTCCTGATAGTTTACGAAGAGCTTGTGACATTAAACGCGCTTGTAAACCTACGTGTGAGTCTCCCATTTCGCCTTCAATTTCTGCTTTTGGAACAAGAGCTGCAACAGAGTCTACTACAATAATTTCAATGGCACCACTGCGCACGAGTGCTTCAGCGATTTCTAATGCTTGCTCACCTGTGTCTGGTTGCGACAGAAGGAGTTCATCTATGTTTACACCTAGTTTTTGCGCATATACTGGGTCAAGGGCATGTTCAGCGTCAATAAAGGCCGCTTGACCACCATTTGCTTGGACTTCAGCAATAGCATGAAGGGCAACAGTTGTTTTACCAGAACTTTCTGGACCATAAATCTCAACAACTCTTCCTCTCGGATAACCACCAACTCCAAGTGCTACATCTAATGCAAGCGAACCACTTGGAATGGTAGAGATTTTGCGGTCTGTTTGCTCACCAAGTTTCATGATGGAGCCTTTACCAAATTGTTTTTCTATTTGTTTTAACGCCATTTCTAACGCGGCTTTACGATCATTACTCACTACCGGTTTCCTCCTTTAAAGTTGCGAAGAAGAATAATCTTTTCAAACGTAAGTCTTGACCCATAACATGCGGGTTCAAAACACCGTAAGGTTAAATCCCACCCTTAGATACCAAGCATTGCTTGCTGATGTGGATATACTAACGATCCTCTTTTTCGACCTTGTCTCATCTCAAAACCTATTTATACTATAACTGCTTTTCATTAGTTTGTCTAGCAAAAAATCGAACATTTATTCGCTTTTTTTCTATCCAAATTTTGTCGCAAAATCGTGGTTTCTTAGAGGGAATTAACAATAACTTGATAAGATTTTATCCAAAAATGAAAGATTAGAAATTAATCAGAAAGTTAAATCTTGAATAAAATTTTTAGGCAAAAAAAACACAGAATGCAACTAATCCACATTCTGTGCTTCTGTTATTCTCTTAATTAATAAATAAAATCCATACTTTACTGCACGCTTTCGAATCGCGTCCCTGTTGCCACCAAGTTGGAGCTTTACTACTTTAGTAGATTGACCGCGAAAAGAAATCCCAACAAACACAGTTCCAACTGCCTTACCTTCTTGTTCTGTAGGACCAGCGACACCAGTAAAACTAATTCCAATTTTTGCGCCAAGCAAATTTGCCACATTTTCGGCTAATTCCGCTGCACAACGCTCACTGACAACTCCATCATTTTCAATCGTTTCCTTTTTAACATGAAGAACGTTTGCTTTCACTTCATTAGTGTAGCAAACAATGCCTCCTGATAAAATCTGGCTAGCTCCAGCAACCGATGTTACCTGTTCTTGGAACATACCTCCGGTCAAGCTTTCTGCGGCTGCAAGAGTCAACTGATGCTGTTTAAGAAGCTTCATAGCTTCCCCTAGAAGAGAAGAATCATCATAACCATACAAAAACTCACCAACTCTTGCACAAATTTGAGCCTCAGTAACATCAAGCATTTTTTCAGCTTCTAAAAAAGACGAGTGTTTTGCAGTAAGTCGTAACGTTACCTCTCCATCGGCAGCGAGTGGGGCAATGGTTGGATTCGTCTGTGCTTCTATCAAATCGTCAATCTCCGTTTCAAGTGCTGCCTCGCCAATTCCAAAAAAGCGCAAAACCCTTGAAACAATTTTTTCTTGCCCAGATTTCTTTGCTAAGAAATAGGGTTGAACATAATGGACAACCATTGGTTCCATTTCACTAGGAGGTCCTGGAAGTAGTATATAAGTTCGGTTATTCTTTGTTAATATCATTCCTGGCGCCATCCCATGATCATTCGCCAGCACGTGCGAGCCCTCAAATACCAATGCTTGTTTACGATTATTTTTAGTCATTATCCGATTAGTTCTTTCGAAATATTCTTCAATTGAACGAAGAGCGACATTATCTAAAACTAGTTTTTCCCGTAAATGGTCGGAGATTGTCTCTTTAGTTAGATCATCTTTAGTTGGGCCAAGACCTCCAGTAAAAATAATCAGGTCAGAACGGCTTTCGGCAATTTCTAGAGCTGATTTCAACCGAAAAGAATTATCCCCAACGACAGTATGGTAAAAAACGTTAATTCCTAAATCAGCTAGCTGTTTAGATAGAAACTGAGCATTTGTGTTCACAATTTGTCCAAGTAAAAGTTCGGTACCAACAGCAATAATCTCAGCATTCATCGTAGCTGCCCCCTAACTATTTAGAATTGATTAACACCTGCTTATTTTTAGCAAAATAATCCCAACCTGACCAATGCAACCCATAAAGCGATCATATCGAATGGAAGGTGGATCATTTCAAAAATCATATTATGAAGTAAGAGTGCAGAAATCGCGACAATTTGTGCCCATGTTTTTATCTTCCCAAGCATATTCGCCGCAACAACCTCGCCTGTCCCAGCTAGAATCAAACGAAGGCCGGTTACAGCAAATTCACGGCTAATGATGACAATGACGATCCATGAAGGAGCATATCCAAGTTCAACAAGCACAATTAATGC
>CAURFY010000169.1:0-5858 GCA_963524115.1 uncultured Bacillus sp. | reverse complement strand
AACAATACTGAGTAGAGTAGATAGGAATAACAGTGGCAAAATGATATTCTGGATAAACATCCCGCTGGTATTCATTAAAAACAAAATGACCGGATGAAAAAATGCCGCAGAAACCAAACCTCCTGAGGATGCAATTAAAGCAAGGAGTAAGGGAATCAATGCAAGAATGAAGTCAATCATCGTTCCAATTGCTTCATTCGTATAGGTAATTGCAACATGAAAGCTATTTAAGGCAATGATCATTAACACCATAAACACAATAGCATAAGCCACCTTACTGACTGCACCCTTTTCAAAGGCATTCTGCAATGACTGCAAAAACATACTAAAGATCGTCAGCATGATCAACGACCCAAGCAATTTCCCGTTTATGATAAATTCATGGAACGTAAATTTGACTATTCCTTGTGACCACTCTTTAAGGGAAAATTCTTTACTACCTTTGATAAAATCATATAAGCTTCCCTTTTGACTTTCTGGTAAAAACCCACCATATTTCTCCTCGATATCCTCCCAATATTGCTTTAATTCATCAATATTTAAACTCTCTAATTGCGAATCGACCAACTTATCAGCAGTTAAAGTATCTTGATTTCCAGTAGCTTGTACAGGTTGAGTGAAAAAAATAAAAAACAATAGAATGATGAAAGGAACAAGCGACAATCGCTGCCTCAAATGATTATTCACCTACCTAAATGAAAGGATTCGCATTAATTAATTCGGGATTAATTTAATAATGGTTTCAATCATCACTGTCAAAATGGGGATAGCCATCGCTAGTATTAAAATTTTTCCGGACAGTTCAATTTTTGCGGCAATTGCACCTTGTCCTGCATCCTTGGTAATTTGGGCTGCAAATTCCGCGATATAAGCAATGCCAATAATTTTCAAAATGGTTTCAACATAAATGAGGTTAACCTTTGCATTTATAGCTATTTTTTCTATCATTTGGATAATTCCATAGATTTGATCGACAAGGAACAGGAATATTGCACAGCCAACAAAAACAATCAAGAGAAAGGCAAAGTTCGGCTTTTGCTCCTTAAGAATCAGTGCTAGGAACGTTGAGACAAAAGCCACCCCTACAATTTGAAGAATTTCAATAGTGAGTCCCTCCTTTATCCTTGGAATAGAAAGACTGACTTAATTTTTTGAAACAGGTCATCTACAATTGATGCAACCATGAACAATATATAAATAAATCCAAATAGCGTTACCCACTGGGCGTACTCCTTTTTTCCGACTTGTTCGAGAATGGTATGCAAAAAGGCAACGACTATACCTACACCAGCAATTTTAAATATTACATCGACCTCTAAACCCATTCGTTCCTCCCCCTAAACTCCTATCGAAATGATGAATACAGTAACATGTTGGATTGTCCCTAGACCTACAACAATAAAATGATCAGTAGCAGCCCTGATAGGAAGCCGAGACTTTTCACCATTTTTTCGTATTTAGTTTGCCTTTCAAATGCATCAACCTCTTCTCTTTCTAAGTGAGCAAGCGTAAGCATAATTTGTTTTTGTTGGGAGACTCGATCATGACGTCCGAGTGTCTCACCAAACTGCTTCATAATTTCATACTCGCCTTGCTTAAAGGCCGTAAGTTTCCAAATTTCGTTAAGACTTTCATCCCACGCTATTTTTACTGTGGTTTCAGAACTAGTTAGTTTTCCTGCAAAGCTTTCAAAAAACCATGATAACGGTTTTGACATTTGTGTGGATAACCTCCGAGCAGCTTCATGGAGCGGCGTATGCCCATACATGATTTCTGCCTCCAATGATTGAAGGGCAGATTTCAGCAGTCTAAGTTGGCGAGGGCGCTCGCTTAAATGCCTTGATGCTTCATATCCTGTCCAGGTGGTAGCAACAATGATTAACACCGCTCCAATGATTTTTACCATTTTAGGTCACTCTCACTTTTTGAAAAATCTTTTGCCCCGAGCTATTCTTTATATTTGTAACAGTCCCAGGGCCGTTTTTTCGGCTTAATTCGACGTAACGTTCAAATATACCTTGATCAAGAATATATTTAATAGATGGCCGTTTTTGAACCTCTGCTAACGAGTTACCATGGGTAGTCATAATCAATTTAATCCCAGCATTAACTGCCTCCATAATTGCCTCGGCATCCTCTTTACGTCCAATTTCATCGACGATCAAAACATCTGGACTCATAGAACGGATCATCATCATCATTCCCTCTGCTTTTGGACAGGCATCTAAAACATCGATACGCGGCCCAAAGGATAGCTGAGGAATACCGTTAACTGCCCCCGCTATTTCCGACCTTTCGTCAACGATTCCTACCTTATAAGGCGGTAACTTCATTGGCGGATAACCGCTTGAAATAATCCGGGCAATATCCCGAAGCAAGGTCGTTTTCCCTGTTTGAGGGGAACCAATGATCATCGTGTGCTGCCAATTTTCTTCGTATAAATAGGGAATAAGCAATTCTGATATTCCAATTTTTTCCTTCGCAATTCGGATGTTAAAGGACGAAATATTTCTAATAGCTTTGACCTGTCCATTTTCAAGAATAACTTTCCCGGCTAGTCCGATTCGATGACCACCATCAATCGTCACATAGCCACGCTTTAACTCTTCTTCTAGTGTATAAATAGAGAAATGACTTATTTTATTAATGAGCTGAACAGCATCAACCTCTGTTGCGATATGTGAAATAAATAGAGGGATGCCGTTAGCAGTTATTTCGATAGGTCGATTGATTCGAACCCGGATTTCCTCAACACTATCCAGCAACCTCGGAGGGAGCATTTTTACAGCTTCAGCAATAGTATTTGGTAAAAAGGATAGTACAGTTTCCACGACATTTCCTCCTCATGGCTTGCCTCTCATTATTTAAAATGTATGCCTGGTCAGCTACAATATGACTTTCAATTTTGTTTGAAAAGGATTTGTGGAGGTGAAATAAATATTTCAAAGATGGTTTATGAGCACGAAGGCATTTGCTGAATACATTAAGGAAATAGATTGTAATCGGGGGGGCAACAAAAATGGGGTTATCCTCAAAAAATCATGGTATTCAAGTTTTTGGTGAAGGTATAGTTTCAGTTGAGCCGGATGAATTAAAAATCATATTGGGAGTTATTACTGAGGGGACAGAATTACAAGCAATCCAAACACAGAATGGAATCTTAATTACTCAGGTAATCCAAAGTTTATTGGGAATAGATATAAAGCGAGAAGACGTCAGAACAACCGACTATCGAATTGACCCGCAATATCGATATGAAGATGGGAAACAGATTTTTCAAGGATATCGAGTTACCCATTTATTAGAAATTACTTCTAAAAAAATCAACTCAGCAGGAATAATTGTCGATACTTCTGTTAAAAATGGAGCAAATGTCGTTCAGAATATTCATTTTCAGCTAAAGAATTCAGATGCCTTCTACCAACATGCCCTTTCACTAGCTGGAAAGGATGCAGTTCAGAAAGCAGAAGCACTTGCACGAACTTTCGGAGTTTCCCTTTATCCAATACCTTTTTTAATCTTGGAAGAACCAATATCTAATAGACCTATCCCAATCTCTTTCGCATCCTTTAAGGGTGTAGCAGAAACACCGATATTGCCCGGGAAACTCACTATGCAAGCACGAATCAAAGCAAACTTTTCGTTTTTAGGTTAAATAGATATTTTGAAGCCAATAGCAAAAAAAAAGACACAATGCTGAGCATTGCGTCCTTACTTTTAATTATTCGTATTTGGAAACGAGATCATAGAGATCTTCCTTGGAGATTGGTCCAATATAATGCTCCCGAATAACACCTTGTTTATCGATAACGAAAGTCTCTGGTTGAGCAACAACATTGTATGCTTTTGAAACCTTATTATCAAAGTCCATTAAGTAGGTAGAAGTTGTTTTGTTCTTTTTAACAAATTTATTTACACGGTCTCTAGTTTCACCACGATCAATTATTAACAATTTATATTTGTCACCGTATTCTTTGTCAAAAGCTTCTAGATCAGGCGCTTCTTCAACACATGGATTACACCATGTTGCAAAATAGTTGACCGCTACTACCTGGCCTTTATAATCGGATAGCTTGATTGTTTTCCCTTTAAGGTCTTCCATCTGGAAATTATAAGCTTTATCACCGACATCAACAAATTTTCCTCTATTTGCTAAAGCTACTCCAAAATAGACAAATAGACCTACCAGTAACAATAAAACGAGGATTTTGATACTTCGTTTATTCATGAGTACTTCTCCCCCGGATCTTCCTTCTGAGATTTTCTTTCACTTTTTTTAGTTCCATTGTCAGACACACCCAGGTCTGGGCGATCTATGTGGTGTCATTAATCTAATTGCTTAAGGTATTCGATTTCGTTATAGACTTTTTTTCGACGCACCCCATGAAGCAATACATAACCAATAATCGTGACACTTGCAATGATATATGCAGCAACCATGTAACCCATCATTCCATCCTCCTTATTTAATTGCTTCTCTTACTTGTTCTTTATAATGATCAACCTTGATTTTCATTTTCTCTAGAGAAACCCCTCTTACAAGAAGGAAAGAATAGAGGAGCGTAGTAGCAGCGATCATTGTAAGTAATGCAACAAGCATTTCTGGGGAAATCCCTCCACCAGATTGATTAGCACCTTCACCAAAAACGACCGGATGGAATTTAGTATTCCACCAACGAATTGCCATAAATACAATAGGCACATCCACGAAACCAATAATTCCAAAGACGGCACCAAGTCTAGCCTTTTTCTCCCAAACTCCATCCATTTGGCGTATCATGACATAAGCAAGATAGATAAACCAAAGAATTAACGAAGTAGTAAGACGTGGTTCCCAAGCCCACCATGTATTCCAAGACGATTTTGCCCATATCATACCGGTAATTAAAACGAGAGTTGTAAATACTACTCCTATTTCTGCAGAAACATAAGCATAAGTATCGTATATGCGTTTTCTTGTTGCTAAAAAAAGTATGCTAAATACAAATGTTACAAAAAACGCCAGGAATGCAACCCAGGCAATCGGAACATGCACAAAAAATATCTTTTGTACCATTCCCATTACCTTTTCAACCGGTGCATACAGAAAAACTAAAGCTATTCCAGCAATCAAGGCAATTACAGTGGCAAAAGCCAATACTTTTTGGATAGTAGACGCTTTCTCAAAAGTTGGGGCGACAGGCTTTAAACCATTTTTCCCCTGTTCCATATTCATGCTCATATTTATACCTCCAGGACGTAATCAATTAATATCAAACAAAGTACAAAGAAAATGACATCATAAGCTCCAATTAATTGAATCCAAGCAATTGCATCTGGCAATTTTTCAATATTGGTAAGGATAATTCGGGTAGCTTGTACCGCCCCAATTAAGATAGGACTCGTTACCGGAAATAGCAAAAGCGGCAGGAGCATTTCGCTACTCTTTGAATTAGCAGCGAGAGATGCCAAAAAAGTTCCAATACTGACAAATCCAAAACTCCCGATTAGAAGCACGAAGATAAAATAAGGAAAGCTGCCAATATAGTTAAAATCAAATAATAAGAACAAGAATGGAATCGAAACTAACTCAACTATAGCAATCATAGTGAAGTTCGCCATGAACTTTCCTAAATAAATACTAGCGGGCTGCATTGGAGAAATTAATAAACCCTGCATCGTATCATTTTTTTGTTCAGAAATAAAAGAACGGTTTAATCCTAAAATGCCCGAAAACACAATAATTACCCAGATTACTCCTGGAATAACTGCTTTTGTGGTGTTGTTTGAGGGATCAAACGCAATACTGTAAACTAATATGTTAAGTCCAGCAAATATAATCATCGTTGCAATCACTTGATTTGTTTTCAGTTCAGAGT
>CAURFY010000168.1:0-5860 GCA_963524115.1 uncultured Bacillus sp. | reverse complement strand
TTAACGAGTTCTTCTTTTCCGGCAGCATATCCTACCATCATCCGTGCAAGTGGCCCTGTTTCCATTGTATGACCTTTCCAACGTGGTGCTTTTAGCCAGCTTTATTTCTCCTCTGTTTTCAATTGTTTAAACGGAGCTTTTGGTCCAGTATATTTTAGGGTAGTTTCACCATCCCAAGGATGCTTACCAACTCCACCCTCTTTACCATCATACGTATACCATGAATGATCAATAAACTCTTGAACATGACTTGGATCCTTTAAGTCCACATCCAGAACCTCATTCACATTGCCGTTAAGGATAACTCCACGTGGCATACGATAATTCTTTGTATCATAAATACTGCTGGTTGAGAAATCTCCAAAGCACAAGTAATTATTTAGTCCACCACCATGGGTCCAGTCTTTATAGAACGAACCGATAGCAAGTAAATCTGGAATATATACTTGGTTAACGAACTCTCTAGCTTCATCAATTAATTGAGACACTCTCATTAATCTCTCAGCATGAATGCCGTTATCACTGTTAATATCGAGAGGAGTCGCCATTCCACCAACTACATAATGTGGATGAGGATTCTTCCCACCAAAGATGGTATGAATTTGAACAATTTCTTTTTGCCAATCCAACGCTTCAAGATAGTGAGCAACTGCAAGCAAATTTACTTCAGCTGGAAGTTTATATGCAGCGTGTCCCCAATATCCGTTTGCAAAAATTCCAAGCTGTCCGCTTTCAACCAATTTCTTAACCTTGTTTTGTACGTCCTTAAAATAACCTGGTGATGATTTAGGCCAGCTAGAAATCGATTGAGCAAGTTGAGATGTTGCATCAGGGTTCGCACTTATTGCGCTGACAACATCTACCCAGTCTAAAGCATGTAAATGGTAAAAATGAACAACATGGTCATGGACGTAAAGTGCTTCATTCATAATTTCACGAATTAAATGCGCATTACGAGGGATTTTTATATCCAGCGCATCCTCAACTGAACGAATGGAAGCTAAAGCATGAACGGTAGTACAAACCCCACAAATACGTTGAACATAAGCCCAAACATCGCGTGGGTCGCGGTCACGAACAATTAATTCAAGTCCGCGTACGGCTGTTCCTGAACTATACGCATTTTTAATGATACCTGCATCATCAATATCTGCTTCAATTCGGAGATGCCCCTCAATTCTTGATATTGGATCTACAACTAGACGCTCGCTCATTCATCTTCCCCCCGCTTTTCATCATGTTTCTGTTTCATTACAGTGAGTCCTGCGTGAACAGCGACTCCTGCTGCTGCTATACCTACTGCTGCTGCACCAATCTGATCAGGGTTAATAGTAGTCTGTGTTCCTGGTATTTTTGCTCTTCGAACAAAGAATGGACCGTTATCCCAGAAACCTTCCTCCGAGCATCCAATACATGGATTTCCGGATTGGATTGGGTAGCTCACGCCACCATTCCAGCGCATTTCTGCACAAGAATTATATGTAGTAGGACCTTTACATCCCATTTTATATAAGCAATATCCCTGTTTAGCTCCTTCATCATCAAAGGATTCAACAAAGAGTCCTGCATCGAAATAGGCTCTGCGGTTACATTTATCATGAATACGGTGACGATAAAATGCTGTCGGACGACCAAAATGATCTAATTCAGGCATGGCACCAAATGTAATAATGTGGGCGATAACCCCTGTCATTACCTCGGCGATTGGAGGACATCCTGGAACTAAAATAACTGGTGTGCCACTAACAAAGTCTGTAATTGGCTTTGCTCCAGTTGGGTTTGGTTTTGCCGCTGCAATCCCTCCCCATGAGGCACAGCTACCATACGAGATAATAGCTTTTGCACCCTTGGCAGCCTTGATGAAAGTATCTTTTGCTGAATTACCAGAGACAGTCAAAAATGAATCATCATCAGGAATACTTCCTTCAACCGCAAGGACATATTCTCCATTATAATCTTTTAATACTTGTTCCATAGCACCTTCTAGTTGATGACCAGATGCAGCCGATAAAACTTCAGTATACTCTAATGAAATCATATCAAATAAAACGCTTTCAACCTTTGGGTGTGTACTACGAATAAATGATTCTGAACAACCTGTACAATCTTGTAGTGATAACCAAATAACTGGTACACGGGATTTACTTTCCATTGCTTCAACAACCTTATCAGATTGTGAAAAATCTAAACCGATCGTTGCCGTCAATGCCGTACACATTTTCAAAAAATCACGTCTTGAAAAGCCTTGTTCTAAAGCTGATTCATAAATCGTTTTCTTTTTCATTTTCGTGCTTCCCTCCCTTGTAATGCTTGAAGTAATAATGATTTCAGCGTAAATGTAGCATAAAAATAGTTTCCAAGTCCTGTCTTTCACAAAATTGACAATAATTATCCTTAACTGCATTATCACAGTGTTTTTAGAATTTTTCTTCGAGTACGAATAATCAACAAAATAAAAAAAACTGTCGAGTAATCTCGACAGCTTGCACATAAATTGTTCACTTTTTATTCTTCAGTATCAATCTCTTTTTCTTCTGATTCTTGTGCTACTTCTTCCCATTTTTTTTCATTCTTGAGTTTTCGTTTATACACAATCTTCGACAAGTTTATGCTAATTTCATATAGGAATAGCAATGGTACAGCAACAATGAAATCTGACATAAATTCAGGAGGTGTGATAACAATAGCAATAAAAATCAAAACAAAATAAGCATATTTCCGCAGTTTTGTTAATACGTAAGGATTTACAATTCCAAGCGAAGTTAAGAACATAATGACAACTGGAAGTTCAAACAAAACTCCAAAAGGAATCGTCATATTCAATACAAAACGGAAATATTTATCCGCAGTAAAATTAGTGACTAGCATGTCACCACCCAAACTAACCAAAAAGTCTAACACTGTTGGAAAAATGACGAAATAACCAAAACACAGTCCGATTAGGAACAAAATAAATAGAGCCGGTATATAAGATAAGGATATTTTTCGTTCAAACGGTTTTAAGGCCGGTTTAACAAACAACCATATTTGAATAGCCAAAATTGGAATGGTTGCTGCAATCGCAATAACTGAAGCAATCATCAAATAAACCCAGACAATATCACTTGGACCTAAAACGATTAATTTCACGTCTAAATCACGTACAAACCAATGATAAATCTCTTTTACGTACATAAACCCAATAATAAAGAAAATAATGAAAGCAGCAACTGTAATAATTAACCGCTTCCGTAACTCATCTAAATGATCAATTAAATTCAACTCTTTATCTTCCATAGTTAACCCCTGCCAATAAAATCTAAAAAAAGTGAAAAAAAGGGGTGTAAGAGAAATCCTTACACCTTATTTTTTAGCGTTTTTCTTATCTTCTTCAAATTCTTCTATAACATCACTTGTAAGTTCCTGAGTTGATTTCTTAAATTCGCGAAGTGTTTGACCCATTGCACGTCCGATTTCAGGTAATTTTTTAGGTCCAAAAATAATTAATGCTAATGTGAGAATCAATATAAGCCCTGGAACACCAATATTTGAAAACATGTGTACATCCCCTTATTTCTTTGACTTATTATAATGCTACCATGATTATAGTATTTTACCAGGGTCTTGTACTAAAATAAACCCATTGTTCACGATATATTCACAATTAGAAGTGAACGTTTGATTTTTGTGATTTTTTTCATTTGTATATAGTGATAAATTAAGAATGAATTACACGAGTAAATGGAACAAATTAACGTCATTATTTATTTCTGTGTAAGAAAAGCCCTTTTGATTCATTCTTTTTATTAACGCTTCATAATCATTAGCTTGTTTTAACTCAATCCCAACTAGTGCAGGCCCATTTTCTTTATTATTTTTCTTTGTAAATTCAAACCGGGTAATATCATCTGTTGCTCCCAAAACCTCATCTAAAAATTCTCGTAATGCACCAGCACGTTGCGGGAAATTCACGATGAAATAATGAAGGAGTCCTTCATATAATAAAGAACGTTCCTTTATTTCCTGCATCCTATCAATATCATTGTTTCCTCCACTTACCACACAAACAACTGTTTTGCCTTTAATTTCATCTCGATACAAATCTAAGGCCGCAATTGGCATCGCACCAGCTGGTTCAGCAACAATTGCATGTTCATTGTAAAGTTCAAGGATTGTGGTACATACTTTGCCTTCAGGAACAGAGATAATATCATCAATTAGTTCTTGGCAAATCTCATATGCCTTTTCACCCACACATTTTACAGCTGCTCCATCAACAAATTTATCA
Organism: uncultured Bacillus sp.; assembly: GCA_963524115.1. Taxonomy (GTDB): domain Bacteria; phylum Bacillota; class Bacilli; order Bacillales; family Cytobacillaceae; genus Bacillus_BU. Next base: position 1,593 of record CAURFY010000168.1, on the reverse strand, counting down.
ATCTCCTCAAGTGGTGTAGCTTTCTTTTTCTCAAAAGCAAACTTCATCGAAGAAGCACCTTGTGGTTCAACTCCAATCATTTTTGTTTGTGGTGAAATACTTTTTGTATAGGTGCTCAAACCTGCCATTAGGCCTCCGCCACCAATACTAGCTAACATGAAATCAATTGGTTCTTCGCAATCATTCAAGATCTCTACTGCTACCGTTCCTTGTCCTGAAATGACTCGTTCATCATCAAAAGGGTGAACAAATTGGCGGTTTTCACGTTGGCAACAAGCAAATGCTTCATTATAGGAATCATCAAAGGTATCTCCTACCAAAATAATTTCCACAAACTCCCTACCAAACATCTCAACTTGACTGATTTTTTGTCTAGGTGTAGTGGTTGGCATGAATATTTTTCCAATAACACCTAGTTGTCTACAAGCGTAGGCAACTCCCTGTGCATGATTTCCAGCACTCGCACAAACTACTCCGTTTACTAATTGCTCTGCATTTAGAGTTTTCATCATATAGTAAGCGCCCCTTAATTTGAAAGAGCGAACATATTGTAAATCCTCCCGTTTTAAGTACACATTACAATTGTATTTTTCGGATAACCGTTCATTTTTTTGTAATGGAGTATGGGCTACGATATCCTTAAGCGTTTGGTTGGCAATAATAATGTCTTCTACCTGCACCAATTTTTTTTTGATCACCTTTTGTTCCATATCTTACCCTTCTTCCTTTTGCCATATTAATATTCGTAAATTATACCACTTTGAACATTGAATTCAATGCCATTATTTAAAAATTTCAAATTTGCAGTCCTTTTTATTGGATAAAATGGGTGAGCACCTACATATACTAGGTAAAAATGGATTGGGGTGATATAGATGGAATTTTCATTAAGTAGCCTTGATAGCGCTTTACCTGTTGAAATAACCATTGACGAGGACAACGGGCGGTATATGATAAGAAAAAGTGATACAAGTGGCGAGGTTTTTAATAGTCCAGGTGAGCTAATTGAATGGGTTAAATTAAACTTTCAGGAAGATGAATTTTGTGACAGACGAGAGTTTTATGGGATGATGAAAGTTCTAGAAACATATGAAGCCAATTCAGGTTTTATCGACTAACGATTGTCATAGCCCCCTGGTTCAGCTAAAATAAAGGTAAGTCATTAGCCTTTTTGGGGGAATAAAAGTGGTTTTTTCGATTAAAGAGGAAATAGCTAACGCGATTACTCATGGAATAGGTTTTTTGTTAAGTGTTCCTGCCCTCATCATTTTGGTCATATTTGCTTCCCAATCCGGTGATCCTTGGCGGATCATCAGTTTTACAGTTTTCGGTATTTCAATGATTCTCCTTTACCTTTCTTCAACCCTGCTCCATAGTATTCAAGTAAAGAAGATTAAAGACTTTTTTGAAGTTATGGATCATTCGGCTATTTATGTTTTGATTGCCGGGACCTATACACCCTTTGTCCTTGTGGCATTACGAGGGGGACTAGGTTGGAGTCTATTTGGAATTGTATGGGGACTAGCAATCGCAGGTGTCGTTTTTAAATTCTTTTTCGTAAAAAAGTTTATTGTTTTATCAACGATCATATAT
>CAURFY010000167.1:0-5880 GCA_963524115.1 uncultured Bacillus sp. | reverse complement strand
CGTAATGACCGTGCAAGAAGCAATGATCGACCTAGAAGCAACAGTGACCGGGCTCCAAGAAATGAAAAAGCTAAACGACGTTCAAGACCACGTCCATAATTTTTTTAAGTTTTTTGTATGTATTTAGGGGATTTGTCCCATATTATATACTGTTTGTTAAAAATTAGTTTTAGTTAATTAGGAGGTCCATTTATGGAAACTGGTAAAGTAAAATGGTTTAATGGCGAAAAAGGATTTGGCTTTATTGAACGTGAGAATGGTGATGATGTTTTTGTTCATTTTTCTGCCATTCAAGGTGAAGGCTATAAATCACTAGAAGAGGGGCAAACAGTCAGCTTTGATATTGAACAAGGACAACGTGGTCCCCAAGCTGTAAACGTCCAAAAACAGTAATATATATGATGCAAATCATATTACCTGCCCATTCGAGGTTCGAATATTTGAAATATATTTGAAAAAACGTTATGATGAAAAGAACTGATTATTGATTTAGTTCTAATTCACTGATTATAAAGAGTAACATTATTTGTCCACTTTTTATGATTAGTGAATTTTTTCATTTGGGCACACATAATCAGCAGATAGCAATTCTAAGATTACGATATAAGCAAACTGGAGGTGGATAGGATGGCTTTCGGCAGAAGGATTGTGGAAGAAATCATTACAGTAGAAACAAAGGTTTGGGAATGTGCAGCAGATAATTGTAATTGTTGGGTTCGTGACAACTTTAAAAACAAAGAGGTTCCTAAATGCCCTATCTGTAACAGTGATATGGTCTCAACGACTAAAATGCTTCAAGCTGTTGATAATCACAATAAAAGTTACTAAAACTTTGATCTATTGTTGAATATCCTATTAAGTAACAGTTTTTTCCCTTAGGGGTAAGGAATTGATGCCTACTCCTGGTTTGTAACAAAGCCCGATCCTAAAGGATCGGGCTCATTTTTTTCTTAATTATTCAAGATTTTGCTTACAAAAGGCTGCTGCAATTTCAAGTTCTTCAGTCTCTAATGCTAAATCAATATATTTATCTGTTGTGTTTTCAAGAAGACTATAATTTATTATTTTTCCTTCTCCATCCTCAACAACGTATAGGACCTTCAAGCGTAGTCCGTTTTCAAGAAAAAGCTCATCATCTTCATCTACTTCAATATCTAAATAAAATTCATAGCGGTCCCCGCTCAAAATTCCAAATGGATCTTCCAACTTTTCAACTGTGAAACCAGTAATATTCATCAGATTCATCCTCTTTTAGTTTTTATGTCACCAGATATTCCCTTTTTATTATAACCTTAACCACCCATGATAAAAAAGGGCTTGATGGTGGATTTCGAATAAAACCGATCATGAATGGTATTTTGGGGAATTAAAAAAGGCTGACTATGTATTGTAACATTTTAGTCTGCCCTCTGTATATGTATTTTGGCGGAGAAGGTGAGATTCGAACTCACGCAACAGTTGCCCATCCTAACGCATTTCGAGTGCGTCCCCTTATAGCCACTTGGGTACTTCTCCAATGATATTGGAGCGGGTGAGGGGAATCGAACCCCCGCCGCTAGCTTGGGAAGCTGGCATTCTACCATTGAACTACACCCGCATCAACAAATTCAAATAGCATTTTCGGACGGAAAATAAGTGGAACAATTAGTAAAATACAATAAAATTTTAAGTTTGTCAATAGGTTGTGATGACTTTAATTATCTATCATAAAGAAACCTTTCGTTGGATATGAATATGAAGGGGGATGATAAGATGAGTGGAGATTTTGGTAATAGTGCCAGGTTTGAACATGGTTTTTGGTTGCAAATTCTTGGAGATCATGCACGTTTCATCCATGATTCCTTAGCTCCATCTGAAAAACAGTCAATTGAAATGGCAAACTATTTTATCCAGACTTTTGATCGTTTGTTAGGGAGAATTGAAACAACCGATTTAGTTCATTTAAGTGTAAGAGCTACACAAGAAGCAAAAAAGATTCGAGAATTTAAGCTCGAAATTTTACGCAAGCAACTACAAGGTGAAATCAAAATCCATTTCCCCCCCACTTTTGTCAATCATATGGTGAATGAAGTAGAAGAATACCTTAGAGTCCTTGAATATTTACAAAAGGGAGAGATCCCACCGGTATTTCATGAACTTCATCATCATCTGGTTTGGCTTTTGGATGCAAACGGTCATGCTGGTGCGATTGATAGTAATCTAGATCAAGTTGAAAAGAAATTAAAAGAAACTAGTAGGGGGTATTTTAAACAGTTCCAAGATTTTTATCTTAAAGCAGTTGAAATGACAGGGTATTTACGATCAAACTTAACAGAGTTCTCAGCTTTGAGTAAATTTAATTCTGATATTTCACTTGAGATGATTCTGTTTATGAATTTTCTTCGAGAATTAGAGGAATTAGGGCTTAGTAATCAGGCACTCGGAACGTTTGCTCCGCTAATGGCTGACCATATGGGGAGAGAAGAATGCTACTACCTAATAAAAGTTGCGGAATCTGCAAAATTAATAAGGCCTGACTGTGATCCAACAAAGCCAAGACATGTTAACAAGATGTAAAAGATAAAACGCCTTATGAGAGACAAAATTCTCAAGGCGTTTTTCTAATTGGATTGAGCTACGCTTTTTTTGTTTCTTTATCTGGTTTAATGGCAAAAAGTGTAATTAGTGCTCCCAGGATACTAAATCCACCTAGTAAATAAAAAATCCACCTTTCAGAGTTTTCCATTAATATCGCAATGACTGGAGGACCAGCAGCAACTCCGATAAAACGCATCGAACTGTATAAAGAAGAAATGGTTCCGCATTCTTCTTTTTCGATTCCTTCGGCGATTAATGCATCCAAGCTTGGTAATCCAACACCTATACCGACGCCACAAATGAAGAACATAGTAATCATAAACCAAAGTGCATCTGAAAAACTTAGTGCAAAAATAGCCAAAGTTAAGATCAAAATTCCTATAAAAGTAATCCATTTCATCAAAACTTTGTTTTCTTTAATCTTTTTTCCAGTAATAAAAGACGATATGCATAGTGCACCTAATGGCAAGGCTAAGACCAAACCTTTACGCAAACCCAAAATATGGTAAATCTTCTCGAGCGTTTCTGATAGGTAAAAAAGCACGCCGAAAAGAACAAACATCAGAGTTCCACCAATAATAAATATGGCAGAAAGCCATCTTCCGTTATTTACAAATACCTTTTTAGTATTATGTAAAAACTGTTTAAAATTTATTTTTTTGGCGGATGATTTTGGAGATTTCACTAAAAAGGCCATGAGTAAAATGGAAATAACACAAAAGAATGGAAAAGCGAAAAACGGTATATACCAAATGATTCCCGCTAGAAACGCTCCCAAAATTGGGCTTAATACTTTCCCGAGCGTGTTAGCTGTTTCAATAAGCCCTAAAGTACTGCTAACGTCGTCCTCTTTCTTAAACATATCTCCAACTAAAGGGAGAACGATAGGCGCTGCTCCAGCCGCGCCCACTCCTTGTAAAGCTCTTCCAAGCAAAATTAGCCAATAGGAATCCTCAAGCATCCAAGCTGCAAAGCCAGAAATTGCTCCCCCGATACCAGCGATAATTAAGCTAGGAATGATTACTTTTTTTCGACCAATATGATCAGAAAGGAATCCTGCAATCGGGATTAAGATGATAGCCACAATTGAGTAAACAGTTAAAATCATGCTTGTTTGAAATGGAGTAATGTCTAAAGCCTTTTCCATTGCTGGCAATACAGGAATCAACATCGAGTTTCCCAACGTCATGACAAGTGGAATTGATGAGATAGAAAGGATTGCCCAACGTTGCTTTCGTACTGACCCTTTCCCTTTCACTTTCCGTTTATCTTTATTTTTTGTGTTCTTTTCAGAATAAAGATTTTCGATATGTTCCATTGGGAAGCCACCTTTTAAATTACTAATGTTAATATGGACTTTTTTAGGCTAATCTAGAAGTGATTTTAAAAGTTGATTATTGGTAATAATATTTTTAATGAAGATTTTTGAAAATGCTATTGACAATTAGTCTGAAAGTTTATAATATTAAATACAATATAAGGGTATGGCGTTGACAAAGAGTAGTAACTTTTATCGGATACTTTAGAGAGCTGATGGTTGGTGAAAATCAGTGTATTGATTTAAGTGAATGGACTTTCGAGCCTCCAAACTGAAAACCATTAGGGTTAGTAGGCTTTGGCGAAGGTGTCTCATCGTTACAAGAGACAGGTATTAAAAGCAGACGCTTTGATACTTTTCAAGTGAGCTGATTTCAGCTAACAAAGGTGGCACCACGGGTTTCTCGTCCTTTTTTAAGACGAGGAGCCCTTTTTGTTTTCGGAAAAATTAATATATAAAATCGTTGAGTAAGAATAGTACACAAGTTACCTACTTTACAGAGAGCCGGGTGTGGTGGAAACCGGTACGAAGGTTTTGTGGAATGGACTTACGAGAGATATCCTGAATCTTTAGTAGGGTTATCCGGTGCTCACCGTTATATGAGTAGGGTTGATGTATTGTCAATCTAAAGAGGGTTCAAGGGAAAACCTTGTTCCAACCTGAGGTGGCACCGCGGTTAATAATCGTCCTCTATATACAGAGTCATAGTGTATATAGGGGTTTTTTGTGTTTAATTTTAGAAACTTGCACTTACGATAATGTGCAACTTGGGGGTAATCCAATTGGAAAAAATATTAAATCCATCAAATGGTTTCATGGAGCAAATAGAAGGGGATACGTTAACACCGATTTCTATTTTTCAAAAACTCAGTGGAAAGAAAAAGTTCCTCCTTGAGAGTTCCTTAAAATATGAAAATACTGGTAGATATTCATTCATTGGATCTGATCCTGTTTTGGAAGTTAAAGGGTTCGGGGATGTTAACCACATTATTACTGCTGATGGTAATGAAGTTATTAATGGAAAGGCAATCGACATTATAAAAGAATTAGTGCCTCATTATCAGCAATTTGATGAGAATATTCCTTTTGTTGGTGGAGCAGTTGGTTACGTAAGTTATGATACGATTCGCCAATACGAAAATATCGGTGTATTACCAGATGATGAATTGGAAATGCCTGATGTTCATTTAATGTTTTATGAGCAAGTAATCATTTACGATCACCTAGAGCAAAAAATTTATTTAGCTGCTTCCCCAATCCTAAAAGAAACGGATAAAGCCAAGTTAATCAAACTTAATCAAAAACGAAAAGCTGAACTTCAAGCGGTATACCATTCTGAAGAACCTTCAAAGGTAACTGTCTCGGCGTTCCAAGCATCGACTAGTAAAGAGGATTTCGTTCGAAATGTTGAAATAGCTAAAGAATATATTTCGCAAGGTGATATTTTTCAAGTGGTTCTATCGCAAAGAATGATCGCTAATCTAGAAGGAGATCCATTTTCTTTTTACCGAAAGTTAAGAATATCAAATCCTTCACCGTATATGTATTTTTTAGATTTTGAAGATTATGTAGTCGCTGGCTCTTCACCTGAAAGCCTAGTGAAAGCAAATCAATCTTATGTGATTACAAACCCAATTGCTGGAACGAGACCAAGAGGGGAAAATGCAAACGAGGATTTGAATTTTGAAAAGGAATTAATCGCAGACGAAAAAGAAAAAGCGGAACATCGAATGCTGGTTGATCTTGGTCGAAATGATTTAGGCAAAATTTGTAAATTTGGTTCTATTAATGTCCACAAGTATATGGAAGTTGAAAAATATAAGCATGTTATGCACATTGTTTCTGAAGTTGGTGGTGAGCTTTCAGAACAGCATAAGCCAGCAGATGCCTTAATATCCTGCCTCCCGGCTGGGACAGTGTCTGGAGCCCCAAAAATTAGAGCATCAATGAACTTGAGGGAGTGAAAAGAGGGGTATATTCTGGTG
>CAURFY010000166.1:0-5884 GCA_963524115.1 uncultured Bacillus sp. | reverse complement strand
GTCTGTTCCGCTTTCTGCGTTACAACAATTAGAATCAGCACAAAAACAGTTACAGAAGGCTTTAACCTATAAATTATCACGGTAGACAAGCTAGTTTCGAACAGGGACTGTTTCCCGACGGGGGCAGATCCCTATTTTCTTTTTCGGAGGTCGTTTATGCAATTAAGTCGCTTACCCTTTACACTAACAAAAACAGAATCTTTCTATGATCGGTTAAACGATTGGATTGGTGATGTCTTTTATGATTTATTACCTGAAGCTGGTTTTGAATTAAGAGATGAACAAATTTATATGGCCTTTCAGGTTGAAAAGGCTTTTAAAGAAAAAAAGGTGATGTTTGCTGAGGCAGGAGTGGGCACAGGAAAAACGTTTGTCTATCTTTTGTATGCTCTTTGTTATGCTCGATATACAAATAGACCAGCTATCATTGCTTGTGCAGATGAAACCTTAATAGAGCAACTTGTAAAAAAAGAAGGAGACATTGCCAAGCTTGAAAAGGCACTAGGACTTACCGTTGATGTTCGGTTGGCAAAATCGCGCGATCAATATATATGTTTAAATAAACTAGATGCTTCCGTTTATCATGAACAATCAAGCCCATTTAGTGACATTTTTGAGGAACTTCCTACTTTTGTTCACAGTGGTGCCTCGATGCAGTCTTTTTATCCTTATGGTGATCGGAAAGATTATTCAGACCTAACCGATGAGCAATGGGAACACATTTCTTGGGACTCCTTACAGGATTGTTTTTCTTGTGAGAAACGGCAACGATGCGGGCAAACTTTACATCGTGATTATTATCGTAGCGGTGGGGACCTCATTATTTGTTCGCAGGATTTCTATATGGAGCACATTTGGACAAAGGAATCTCGGAAACGGGAGGGGCAACTACCACTCCTTCCAGATGGAAGTTGTGTGGTATTTGATGAGGGTCATCTTCTTGAATATGCAAGTCAAAAAGCGCTGACTTTTAAATTAACAGATAGAACACTAGAAACCTTGCTTGAAAAAATAGCGGGGAATGATATTCGAGAAAAAACTTTGTATATCATCGAGTCAGCTATATCGTTGAGTCAAGAGTTTTTTACAGGATTAACAAACTACTCAAAACACACAGCTGGTTCGGAGAAAAAGACCATCATAAAATCAAGAGAGTTGCTGAAACTTGGGGGCAACCTTCTCGAAACTCTTCAGACATTGGAAGAGGAATTGGTTTTTGAAAGTGAATTATTTGTAATAAATGAATATGATTTAAAGGTTGTAGAAGAATATTTAGACCAAATGACTTATTCATTATCATTGTTTTTAGGAAACACAAATGGAATTACTTGGTTGGAAGAAAATGATGAGGAACGAACACTGGTAATCATGCCTCGTTTAGTAAAGGATATTATGAAAGATGAGGTATTTTCACAAGCAAAACCGTTTATTTTTTCATCGGCGACGCTTTCAGAAAGCAAATCATTTGAGTATATGGCTAACAGCTTGGGAATTGATGATTATTTATCTTTTTCAGTGTCTTCACCATTTGATTACGAAGAAAATATGAAGATTTATTTAACTAAGTTTGAAAAAGGTCATTTAGAAGCGAAGTCTCTATACACGCTTAATCAATTAACAGCTTCCGAAGGGGGTTCTCTCGTTTTATTCTCTAATAAAGCGGAGCTATCTTTTTTTAAGGAATATATAGACGGAAAGGTGGATTTTCCCGTCTATTTTGAAGGTGATGCTGAAATGAGCACCCTTGTTTCTCAGTTCCAAAATGAAACCCATTCAGCTTTGTGTTCTGTTCATTTATGGGAAGGACTCGATATTCCAGGTGCATCACTCCAGAATGTGATGATATTTTCTCTACCATTCCCACCAATGGATCCAGTGTTTACTGCAAAACGGGAAGGAATAAAAGACCCATATCATGAAGTGGACCTACCTTATATGTTGCTAAGACTTCGCCAAGGAGTTGGCAGGTTAGTTCGGACAAGCACAGATGAGGGGGAAGTTCATATCTTAATTGACAACGATTTGGATGATGAAATTGTCACTAAGATAACGGGAGTTTTACCGGTATCAGTAATAGAAAACTAAAAAAAGCACAGTCTGGTTTGCATTTGCAAATCTAGGCTGTGCTTTTTTTGTTCATTTTTTTACAAAGGTTATTTTCCAATGGTTGCTGTCAATTTCGCAAGCGTCATGTTCAAACCCTTTGGCTTTCAATACAGCATATAAAGGAACAGGCTTGAACGGTGCATGAAGAATGAGACTGTCTTTTTCCTTTAATTCAGCGATTGTCTCCATAATTTTTTGGAAGGGGTCTAGGTTATTCTTAATATCTTCACGAACGTCCATTTCAATAACTCTATTATCCATCTTAAACACTCCTATTTGTTATTTTCAATATATCTATCGTAATTATATTTACCAAAATAATGAGTGATTAGCATCACAAAATTAAATAAATCCTTGAAAAAACCATATTCATCCCTCTCCAACCGTGTTTTCTCCAAAAATAAACCCAACTGTGCTTAATATCACACCTAGATTATGAGGTAACTCACAAAGTTGTCACATGATTATGTCTAGAATAAGGACAGTAGAAAACAGAAAGGAAGTGTGAGATATGGACAACAATCGCGGAAATCAAGGGAAACCAAAAACAAAAAACGCACTTTTAAAATCCATTCTTATAACAGTATGTATACTAAGTTTCACAGTATTACTCACAGGGGGCTTTTGGATCTTTAAGGATATGGCACCACGTCCCATGGAAGTAACAAGTAAACAAGGGGACGTCATCCTTACTAAGCAATCCATAATGGGTGGTCAAGCTGTTTTTCAAAAATACGGATTGATGGATTATGGAACGGTATTAGGTCATGGATCATATATGGGTCCGGATTATACGGCAGAAGCACTGAAAGTTTATACGGAAGGCATGCAGGATTTTAAAGCAGAGAAACAATTTGGAAAAAATTTCTCTGAGCTTTCAAAGGATGAACAAGCGGTTATTAAGGCAAAGGTTATTGAAGAGATGCGCCAGAACCGTTATGAGGCAAATAAAGATAAATTGATCCTTACTGATGCGCAGGTTTTTGGTGTAACGAAGGTAAGAGATTATTATGAAGGTGTATTTACAAAAGGTGATGGCTGGGGACTTAAGGCAAAGCTAATTAAAGAAAATGATATGCCGAAAAGTGATCGAGCATGGGTTTCAGAAGGTGACCAGATTAAACAGATTTCTGATTTCTTTTTCTGGACAGCTTGGCTTTCTAGCACTGAGAGAAAAGGAGACGACATTACTTATACGAATAACTGGCCATATTATGAAGATGCCGGGAATCATATGTCATTCTCATCTGTTTGGTGGAGTGGTGCAAGTGTAACACTATTAATCTTATTTGTAGGTATCATTCTATTCATATTCTATCGTTACCAACTTGGCATGAAAGAAGCTTATACAGAAGGTAATTTTCCTCGGATTGATCTTAGGAAACTACCGGTAACAAATTCACAGTTGAAATCAGGGAAATATTTTGTCATTGTAGTTGCATTATTCTTTGTTCAATCAATGTTCGGGGCATTGTTAGCCCACTATTATACGGAGCCAAACAGCTTCTTTGGAATCAAATGGATTTATGATATCCTTCCGTTTAATATAGCCAAGGGCTATCACCTCCAGTTAGCGATTTTCTGGATTGCCACTGCTTGGTTAGGTATGGGTATTTTCATTGCACCGCTAGTTGGTGGTCATGAACCAAAACGACAAGGTTTACTTGTAGACATTCTATTTTGGGCATTAGTCGTATTAGTAGTAGGTAGTATGGTAGGCCAGTGGCTGGGTGCTAACGGCTATTTAGGAAATAATTGGTTCTTATTAGGTCATCAGGGCTGGGAGTATCTAGAACTTGGCCGAATTTGGCAAGTGATCCTTGCAGCAGGTATGATTATTTGGTTATTCATTGTTTATCGAGGAATTAGAAGTGGTTTAAAACGAGAAACAGACAAAGGTGGATTAATCCATTTACTGTTTTATTCAGCGATTGCAGTACCATTTTTCTACCTATTCGCATTCTTAATCAACCCTGGGACTCACTATACCTTTGCAGATTACTGGCGCTGGTGGATAATCCATCTTTGGGTTGAAGGAATCTTTGAAGTATTTGCCGTGGTAGTAATCGGTTTCTTGCTTGTTCAAATGAATCTAGTGACAAAGAGTTCAACTGTAAGAACGTTATATTTCCAATTAATCCTACTGCTAGGAAGCGGTGTAATTGGAATTGGTCACCATTACTACTATAATGGCTCATCAGAAGCTTGGATTGGCATGGGGGCTGTTTTCTCAGCTTTAGAGGTAATTCCGTTAACACTATTAATCTTAGAAGCATATGATCAATATAAGATGATGCGTGATGGAGGAATAGATTTCCCTTACAAAGGAACGTTCTGGTTCTTGATTTCTGTTGCGATTTGGAATTTAGTTGGTGCAGGAGTTCTTGGATTCTTAATCAACTTGCCGGCTGTTAGCTATTTTGAGCATGGACAATTCTTAACCCCAGCCCATGGACATGGTTCCATGATGGGTGTATATGGAATGTTTGCTTGTGCGGTGCTATTATATTCATTAAGAAACATTGTAAAACCAGAAAAATGGAATGATAAGTGGATTAAATTCAGCTGTATTATGCTAAATGTTGGTTTAGCTGGAATGATCTTAATTTCTTTACTTCCAGTTGGATTTTTACAAGTAAAAGAGGCTTATAACCATGGTTATGCAGCTTCACGTGCTTCATCATTCTTACAACAAGACATTGTTCAAAATCTATTAACAATCCGAGCGATTCCGGATACGATTTTCTTAATTGGTGTAGCTACCTTATTGATTTTCTGTATTAAAGCAATGTTTAACTTACGCAAAGTGACTCATAAAGAGAATGAGCCACTACCAGTAAAAGATTTGTCTATTGACGAAGATTAATAAACAAAAAAGTCCACTTTTTAAATAAAGTGGACTTTTTTGTCAAATTTCTTTCTATGGTAATATTCGGGGTTACCACCTAAATTTATGATAAAATGGTGGAAACAATTGTAAGGGGGAAGATATGTCCATGTCATACAGACAAGTAGAAAAAGAATTCCTCGATTATGTAAAAAAAATGACGGCATATAATGAAGCGTTAGCTCTCATTTATTGGGATCTACGTACCGGTGCACCAAAACAAGGTGTGGAACAACGTTCTGAAGTAATTGGCTTGCTTTCAGCTGAAGTGTTTCAAATGTCTATTTCCCAGGAGATGTCGGCTTTTATCGTCGAGCTTTCCCAAAAAGATTTGTCCTTAAAATTACAAAAATTATTAGAGGAATGCAAAAAGGAATATGACCGTAACAAAAAAATTCCTCCTGAAGAATATAAGGAATACGTTATTTTGCAATCAAAAGCTGAAAGTATTTGGGAGGAAGCAAGAGCTACCTCAGATTTTGGAAAATTTCAGCCATACCTAGAGAAATTAGTTGAAACGACGAAACGATTCATTGATTACTGGGGGTATAAAAGCAATAAATATAATACTCTGTTAGATCAATATGAGCCTGGGATCACAGTGGAAGTATTGGATGAAGTATTTGGAGAATTGCGAAAGGAAATCATTCCACTAGTGGAGAAAATTTCGACTTCACATAAAAAGCCAAAAACAGATTTTTTATTCCACGCCTTCCCGAAAAATAACCAGCGTGAATTTACTTTGCAAATTCTAAAGCAGATGGGATACAACTTTAATGGGGGGCGTCTTGACGAGACTGTACATCCATTTGCGATAGGGATTAACCCAGGGGATGTTCGTGTCACAACAAGGTATGACGAAAATGATTTCAGAATGGCAGTGTTTGGAAC
>CAURFY010000165.1:0-5896 GCA_963524115.1 uncultured Bacillus sp. | reverse complement strand
CTTAAAAGCAGTGGGATGATACCATTTCCACTACATAAATCAAGAATATTCCCCTTTTGAATGGGTACATAAGTAAACTTTGCAAGCAACACTGCATCGAGCGAAAATGCAAAAACAGATGGACTTTGGATAATTCTTAAATCTTCTGCCAGTAAATAATCCAACCGTTCATCATCTTTCAAATTGAACATCGTCAACTTTCCTCCATGTTAAAACAGCCTTCCCCATCTTAAGGAAGGCCGTTAGCTATTTCTTATTTAAAAAGGATAAGCAGAACAGACAATCCCCTTCTTTTCTTGGACTTCCAAAATGAATATTACAAATATGGAAACCCTCTTGATAAAGCCGAGCAAGATTATCATAACCCTCGCCAATATCAAAACTATTTCGATCAGCAGAATCAGGTTGAACATTAACCTTTTTGTTTGGTTCCTTCTTCTGCCTTTCTTTCTCATTGGTAAAATCAAAACGTCTTCGTAACAAATCATTTTCCAGCTTTAATGAGTTATTCTCTTCTAGTATTTCCGCAAGATGTTCCCTTAACTCGCCCAGCTGTTTATACAATTGACCAATTTGCGTTTCCATATTGCTGACTGAATCAAAAATCTCTTTTTTATCCAAGCGTTCCACCTCGTTAGTCTGTGGATTGAATCGAAACGGCGCCTTCTTTTAATATCTCATCGAGCGTATATTCAAGCACACGCCCTTGATCACTGTATTCTATTTGAAGAACGCGTTCTAAAATGTTTAAACCAACAACTTTCCCAATTCCAAGGGGGGTCCGGATCTTTTCACCTAAATCTGGTAGTTGTTCTTTTGCAGTTTCGTATTCATCGTTTTCATATTTTAAACAGCACATAAGACGTCCGCATAATCCAGAAATCTTTGTGGGATTTAAGGATAAGTTTTGGTCCTTCGCCATCTTTATCGAAACAGGATCGAAATCACCAAGAAATGTGGAACAGCATAGCATTCTTCCACACGGCCCAATACCACCAAGCATTTTTGCTTCATCACGTACACCAATTTGACGTAGTTCAATTCTTGTTCGGAATATAGCCGCCAAATCTTTTACTAACTCTCTAAAATCAACTCTACCATCGGCAGTAAAGTAGAAGATTACCTTATTTCGGTCATATGTGTATTCTACATCTACCAACTTCATATCTAGTTGGTGTTCATTTACCTTCTCACAGCAGACCTCATAGGCTTCTTTGGCGGCTTGTTTATTCTCATCAACGATTAGCCGATCCTTTTGGTCTGCCAGCCTTAGCACCTTTTTAAGCGGGAGAACCACATCGTGATCCTCTACTTGTTTTCGTGCCGTTACTATTTTTCCATATTCAACACCACGAACGGTTTCAACAATAACAAAATCATCCTTTTCAATAAGGAGATCACCGGGATCAAAATAATATATCTTACCCGCTTTTTTAAAGCGTACTCCTACGACATCATACAAATGAAGATCCCTCCTGCAATTTTAACACAAGCTGTTCCATTAACAGCTGCGGATTCATATTTGCATGCAGCTTTCTTTTGGACTCTAATATGGCTGCCATCTGTTCAGCCAAACGCTGACCTGATGTTTGCAATGCATACTGCTGTAACCGATCCTTCTCTTTAAGAAAAACAACCTGGGTCTCTTTTCCGAGTTGTATATATAATAAATCCTTATAAATAAGAAGTAATAAATCTAGACCACGATCTAATTGTTCTTTTTCTTTAAAGTGCACAAACCAATTTTCCTGAAGAGACACCATCGCTTCAAGAGAATTTTTTTTCAGCACCTCGTATAATTTTAACACTATTTTTTGTGCTTGTGCAAACCAATCATCCTGGTTCCATTCCAATGCCTCATCAATATTATTGGTTAACTGTGCCAATAAAGGCGCTGTGTTCACTTCTACTCCTTCGGCAATGTACTTTTCTATTAAATTTTCCGGAGAAAGCGGGGTAAATGCTAAGGTTTGGCACCTCGATAAGATAGTTGGCAATATTTTTTGGACCTGTTCAGATATTAAAATAGCAACCGTTTGTCTATTAGGTTCTTCCAGAAATTTTAATAGACTGTTTGCAGCATTAACTGTCATTCTGTCGGCATGGACAATCATATAAATTTTTTGTCTTGATTCGACCCCTGTTTTTGAAAATTCAGCCTGAAGCTCATGAATTTGCTGTTTTTTTATCGAAAGACCATCTGGCTCAATTAAATGAAAGTCAGGATGGTTACCATTATTAATTCTTTTGCAATTTGAACATTCTTCGCAGGGAATATAACCTTCATTAGGGCTTTGACAAAATAGGCTCTTGGCAAGTAACAGCCCTACCTCTTTTTTCCCAGTCCCTCGTATTCCTTCAAAAAGATAAGCATGAGAAACTCGATTTCTTAAAATACTATTTTTTAGCATTTTTAATACTGTTGGTTGGATTGATTCAAGTTGTTTCCAAGTTCTTGCCAAGGTCATCACTCACTTATATAAATTAATCTTATCACTTTTTTTGATGTGCCCTTCACCATGTTTATGAATTTAGGGAGCTAAATAAGTTCATATCATCTATTAGGACAATACCTTAAAAATGATGAAATTGATCAACAGGAAGAACAAAAACAGTTGCTCCTCCTATCTTAATCTCAATTGGATATGGGACATAGGATTCAGCACTTCCACCCATAGGTGATATTGGCGTAACGAATTGATCTCTAGACTGGCAGTTTTCTCTTATGATTACCAGAGCCTGCTCTACCAGGCTATCTTCTGTTCCAATCATAAAGGTTGTATTCCCAGATTTCAAAAAGCCACCAGTACTAGCGAGTTTAGTGGCGCGGAAATTATTATCTACGAGAGCATTTAGAAGGCGATTACTATCTTGGTCCTGAATAACTGCAAGAATTAACTTCATCCTTTTTTCCCCCAAATGATTTCCGATTTAATATCTATATTATAACAGTTATTCTCTTGTATTCAGAAAGAAGTTGGCCTACTGTACTTAGAAAGAAAAAAATAGAGAACTTCGTTTGAAGTTCCCTACATGAAAACAAATGAATACTTAGTCAGTTTCTTCTCAATCTATGATAATATATCCAGAATTTTAATTAATGCTTCATTGAATACTGATTCCACTGACTTTGATGCATCAATTTGGTGAATACGCTCTGGAAACCTATTTATCAAAAGATAATACCCTTCCCTAACCTTGCGGTGAAAATCAATTGTTTCTAAATCTAGCCGATTCACTTCGCGACCTTTATGTTGGTTGATCCGGCTTAGTCCTTGTTCAGGATCAATATCAAAATAAAGTGTTAGCTTAGGCATCATATCCTCGACAGCGAACTCATTAATAGTAAATACCTTATCGATACCCAAACCGCGAGCATAACCCTGATATGCTAAGGAACTATCAATAAAACGATCACATAAAATAATAGCACCTGCCTCAAGAGCTGGTTTAACTTTTTCTATTAAGTGTTGCCTTCTAGCCGCAGCATATAACAAAGCCTCTGTTCTTGGGTCCATTGCCGTATTTTC
Organism: uncultured Bacillus sp.; assembly: GCA_963524115.1. Classification (GTDB taxonomy): domain Bacteria; phylum Bacillota; class Bacilli; order Bacillales; family Cytobacillaceae; genus Bacillus_BU. The sequence goes on along the minus strand of CAURFY010000165.1, from coordinate 2,366 downwards.
GGTTGCTAAGATGACCTCACGAATCTGTTCAGCAATTTCAATTCCACCCGGCTCCCTTGTTTGCATAACCGGAAACCCTTCACTTTCTAAATGTTGCGCTAACATATTAATGATCGTTGTTTTACCGGCACCCTCAGGTCCCTCAATTGAAATAAACACACCTTTACCCATATAAATATAAACCTCCGAAATATATGAAATGCGAAAAAATTAGCAAAAAATTAAAATAAATCCCTCTCCCAATAATTCTCCTCCTTGAAACCTTGTCCCTTTTTCAATTAGCCATTGAATATGGTGAACATCAGCTTCCGTTATTATTTCCCCGGGAAATAATAACGGAATTCCTGGAGGATATGGGACAATCATTTCCGCTCCAATTTCACCGATTGCCTTTAGAAGGGTCACCTTTTTTTTAGTTCGTTTTTTCATTTCCTTATAATTTATTTTCAACTTAGTAAGTCCTTTTTTTTGAAAAGGAACAATCACTTCCCCTAAATCTTTAATAGGAATTAGATCACCGTTCAAAGCGGTTGTTATTCGATTGATTACCTCGTTGAACGGATAATTCATCCCTTTCTTTAGCAAAGGAATAATGAACAATAGGTTATAGGAATCAGCAAGTTCCGCAAAAACACCTTGTCGTTCTAATCTTTTTTGTAAATTAAATCCACTTAAAGAGCTTGTTGATTGAATTGTTACCTTTAACAAGTCGCCATAACCATTAGAATAGGATAATACTCTTATCCCGTCTATTCTAGAGAGTTTGGCCTTAAATACATTTATTTGTTCTTTGAGATATTGTAAATCGCTTTTGGTGACCGAGCTAAGATAACTACGAGCAATATCTAAGGAAGCCATGATTGGATAAGAGGGACTACTCGATTGTAAAATATGTAGATATTTTTCTATTTCATCTAACGCTATTAACTTACTGTTAAAGTGCAAATATGAGCCCATTGTCATCGCTGGCAATGTTTTGTGCGCAGATTGTATGACGATATCAGCTCCCATTGTTACCGCTGATGCAGGGAACGGGTCACCTGCAATAAAATGAGCTCCATGTGCCTCATCTACTAAAACTGAAATACTATGTTCATGAGCAAAACTAATAATCCTTTCGAGTTCAAAAACCATCCCATAATAACTCGGATAGGACACAATCAGGGTTTTAGCATTCGGATACTTTTTTATGGCAGCTTGGACCGCCTCAATTGAAAGACCTCCTGCAACTTTCCACTCAGCATCAAATTCAGGGCTAATAAAAACTGGATTAGCATTAACGAGTTGAATTCCATTTAAAATTGATTTATGACAATTCCGTTGCACAAGAACAGTATCCTCTTCATTCAGGGTAGCCATAATCATTGCCAGATTACCGACAGTACTCCCATTAACAAGAAAAAAGCTTCTGCTCACTCCATAAAGCTTTGCCAACAACTGCTCTGACTCTCGGATCACTCCTTCTGGAGAATGAAGATCATCCAAACCAGTTAACTCCGTTACATCAAGTTTCAACAGTTCTTTAAAGGAATCTACACAATGAGAGGGGAATATGCTCCCATTTTTATGTCCCGGGACATGGAGGGAAATCGGCATCGTTTCTTTATGGAAAATAAGTTTTTCATATAAGGGTGTTTTTAAATGTTCCATAGTCACCACCATTGGTAAATAGTCATCTAGTTTGGAAATTCGTTATATAAGATCTTGAAAAATGTATGATTTATCCTACTAAATTGCAAGTCTAGTCTATTTTAACAAAACGAATGGTAGGTTAGTGTCATATCAGTAAAAAAACTAATGAATATTATTTTCCAAATCGACTGGAGGGTAATTTTTTTCACAAAAAAACAAGCGCTCTAATGAGCACCTTATCAAATTTATTTTTTGGGGTAATTTTTAAGAATAGATTTCAGGCTTTGTGCCCTTTTTTAACTGATTTAGATAATATTTATATTTGGGATCATCCGTAGCTGTCTTGATAAGGTCATTTTCGCATTCAGTACAGATAAAAGAAGTGTATAGATGAATCCCTTGCAGTTTTTGTTCCTCACAGATTACGCATTTTTCTCCACAAAGCTGATTCCGCAAACTCAATACTCCCACCTCCATAAGCCTATTATGTCCTTGTTACTCAATTTGTATACAATTTTATGAATTTTTGAACTAGGAATACCCGCCCTTTATTGTATGTTTTTTTCTCTGGGTAGGTGTATGCCTATTGGAGTGTTTCTTAATAAGTTATAGGGTAGTCCTCACATCCCTCAGAGTTCCCTTACTGTATAAAGGTTTTTTTTTGTCCTTTCGGACATGTTTATATACAAAAAAGAACAACCCATTTGAGTTGTTCTTCATTTGCCCGGCAACGT
>CAURFY010000164.1:0-5916 GCA_963524115.1 uncultured Bacillus sp. | reverse complement strand
TCAAATCGATCTCGTGGTCCCTTCATTGCTCAAAATTGCGCGGCAATACCAGCAACTTTACTTGAAAGCATCCTCTTTGGCACAGCGAAAGGAAGCTATACTGGTGCACAGGATCGACCAGGTTTATTTGAATTAGCAAGCGGTGGAACTCTGTTTCTTGATGAACTCCATACACTCCCCATAGAGCTACAAGCGAAACTACTAAGGGTTTTAGAAGATAACATGGTTCGACGAGTGGGCAGTTCAACGAATATTCTGGTAGATGTACGGATTATTACCGCACTGAATATACATCCATTACAAGCGGTGGAAAAACAGCATCTAAGACATGATTTGTTTTATCGACTAAATGTGTTGTCATTTGAACTTTCTCCATTAAGAGAAAGACAGGAAGATATTTTGTACCTGTCAGAACAATTCATCGCATTTTTTAATGGAGTTCTAAAAAAGCAAGTCTGTGGTTTAGATGAAGAAATTCAACAGATATTTATTTACTATAAATGGCCTGGAAATGTGCGTGAATTAAAACATACAATTGAATATATGATGAATGTTTGTGAACAGGAGCAGCTAACGGGAAAAGATTTGCCGATTCTACTGAAACAAGCACGTCCTCCAAAGGAAAAAATGCCAACGATCCTTTCACTTAAGTCCCATTTACAAAAATTAGAAAACGATTTAATTTCGCAAGCTCTTTCGCTTTCGAAAGGAAATATCATGCAAGCAGCGAACCTATTAGATATCCCAAGACAAACCTTACAATATAAATTGAAAAAGAATCGTGCCGAATAATCGGCACTCAGGCTGTCGAGAAACTCTCGACAGTCTATTATTATAACGATGATAATGGACGACTCAACTGACCCCTTTATTTTTTTCAAATGATGTTAGTTGATGCCAAAAATCCGAAGATGCTAGGAAAAAGGGAATCAAAGAGTCGCTATGATGCCCAAAGTCCGAAGAGGCAAAAAAATGGCAATCTGCGTGCCGAATAATCGGCACTATTTTTATAAAAATAAGTTGATTTAATATGGAAACGTACAATTTCGGTTATGTCCCCATTTTTCTTATCATTTGGCATAAAACTTGCATTTAATAATGATACAGACTGAATGGAGGAATCCACATGAAACAAACTTTATATAAACCAAATCGGCATTGGAAAGATATCGAACTATGGAAAGATGTGACAGAAGAACAATGGAATAATTGGTTATGGCAACTCACGAATACGATTAGAAACTCAGATGATTTGAAAAAAGTCATTCATTTAACCTCGGCTGAAGAAGAAGGAGTAAGAATTTCCACTAAAACGATCCCTTTAAACATCACTCCTTATTATGCATCCTTAATGAATCCCGATGATGCACGCTGTCCCATTCGCATGCAGTCAGTTCCAATTGGGAAAGAAATTAATAAAACAAAGTATGATCTGGAAGATCCATTATATGAAGATGAGGATTCACCTGTAGCTGGTTTAACTCATCGCTATCCCGACCGTGTTCTGTTTCTTGTAACGAATCAATGTTCAATGTATTGCCGCTATTGTACAAGGAGGCGATTTTCAGGACAAATTGGTATGGGTGTTCCGAAGAAACAAATTGATGCCGCAATTGCTTATATTCGGCAAACCCCTGAAGTGAGGGATGTGCTTCTTTCAGGTGGGGATGGATTGTTAATTAACGATAATATTTTGGAATATATATTGAAAAATCTTCGCGAAATCGACCATGTTGAGATTATTCGAATTGGAACAAGAGCACCGGTTGTGTTCCCGCAGCGGATAACGGAAAATCTTTGTGATATTTTAAAGAAATATCATCCAATTTGGCTGAATACGCACTTTAATACTTCAATCGAGATAACAGCGGAGTCAAAACGTGCTTGTGAAATGCTGGCAAATGCTGGTGTGCCTGTCGGGAATCAATCCGTTATTCTAGCAGGAATCAATGACAGTGTCCCAATAATGAAAAAATTAATGCATGACCTCGTCAAAATCAGAGTTCGACCCTATTATATTTACCAGTGTGATTTGTCAGAAGGGATAGGGCATTTTAGGGCGCCAGTATCAAAAGGTCTAGAAATTATTGAAGGCTTGAGGGGTCATACTTCTGGTTATGCAGTACCTACCTTCGTTTGCGATAGTCCTGGCGGCGGCGGAAAGATTTCGTTGCAGCCGAATTATCTGATTTCTCAGAGTGCTGATAAAGTAGTGTTGAGGAATTTTGAAGGGGTGATTACATCCTATCCGGAACCTCAAAACTATATACCAGGCACAGCGGAAGGCTACTTTAAAGGTGTATATCCTGATTATGAAAAGTACAAATCCAATGTTGGAATATCCGCTGTCATGAACGACAGTAAATTCAACCTCATCCCGGAAGATCTGCATCGACTCGATAGAAGGCAAAAGTATCAAAAAGACCCGCAGTATTCTTCGCTCAAGGATAAACGTGAAAAACGGGACGAATTAAAAGAAAAGAAATTTAAAGCCCAGCAAAAATCAATCAATATTGAAGATCAAAAAAATGACTCAACGGCAAAAGAGTAGGTGACTCGTTATGGAGATAAAATGTGAGTGGTGTGGAGGAAACGCTAGCAGAGGTGAGAGCACGGTTTATTGGGAGCTACCTGATGGGTCAAGGGCGATCGAAATTACGATGACACCAGCGATTATCTGCCAGGAATGTGTAATGGTATACCAGACCGAGGATGTTATAAAAGAAATCGAAGATCAATTGTTTTTAGTTGATACAAAGCTAATTGGAAATACGATAAGTTTTAAGAAATTAATGAGCTTACCCCGATTGTTGAAGAGAAATTATTTTGATTTTTCTTCTTAAAGGTTATTTCAAACTTTTAAATGGCACTCATAATTGGGTGCCATTCTTTCATATTTATTAGTATTTTTTTGTACTCAACAATCGGGCCATATTGTTTAGTAAGGCTTTGTAGGAGAAATGGATATTTATGTTAAACTATAAAGGTGATTGTGAAGAAATTTACTCAAACTAACGGCAGTTTAGTTTAATAAGGTTATATAAGAATGAGAAATGTAAGGAGTGTTTTTATTGAAAAGGTATAACAAGTTTGGAAAAATCTTATTTTATATAGGAATTTTGCTATCTGCTGTCGGATTTTCTTTTAATCAGAGAATTGGGATTGCAGATACTCCTGAACCATACGCAACATTTTCTATACCCTTAATTGTAATAGGAATTATATTATTGGTCATATCCAACTTTTATAAGAAAAGTAAAGAGAATAATTAGTAAAAATGCAACAGCATTAAAAATATCGAGAATGCTTTTCTTATTGTGCTAACTACCCGTTAGTGAAACAAGACTTAATAATTTTAAGACTAAGAATTTTATTTTAAGTATTCCATTATCGGGCGCAAAACTAGACTATTATGGACTGTTTTGACATTAAATTTTTCTCGGTCTTTTTCAGCCAAGAGCAGGATAGTGAAATAAAAGAAAGAAGTTAAGGCAAATAGATTTAATGTGGGAAATTGGGATATGAGGTGGCAGATATGAAGCAATATGACGTGGTTAGCGTTACTAAAGATAACCCTCTTGAGGGTATCACCAAAGGACAAATTGGAACAATATTAGAAGTTTTCGATGAAAATAATTTTGAAGTAGAACTTTGTGATAATAATGGAAAAACGTTATTCTTGGGTACGTTATCAAAAGAATTTCTTTCAGTTATTGTTTAACAAAAGGGTACGTTAGCAGAGTTACTATATTCAGCAAACGGGAGCTTTCCAGTAATAAGGGAAGTGCTTTTTCCATTTTAGGGCCATTTCCTTTAATAAGGATTCCGTTCTTTTGTATTATAGGGTGCGAGTCTTTAATAACGAAGTATCGCTTTTCTTCTTCAAGTAAAGGTTCAGCTATATACAGTATGATTTTCACCGTGTTCAACGTAAATAACGAAACAAAAATGGCTGTTTTCTATCTTTTTTTTACCAGTAAATAATTAAAGTTTCCAACGTAAACAACGTTAAGATGTTTCTGGCATCTTAATAATGTCGGTTATGGTTGAATTGTATTAATGGTCAGTTTGGTAGTTGAAGAAGAAAAATCATAATCACTTTAAGACAAGTGTGATAAAACACAAAATAATCCATTCGGTATTTTATTTAGCGGAGAAATTGTTGGAGTTGCAGGCTACCATAGTATTAATTGGTCAACTAAAAATGGTGGCTGTGGTGACAAGTCGATTACTGAAAATAGGAAATCGGATTTTTTGTGGGGAAGGCATAGATGCCTTCTTTTTTGTTATCCTCGAAAGGATCACTAATGATTATTGATGGTTGTTAGCAGGTAACTTTCCAAACGCAACCGCAAGATTTTGGTATATACTATTTTCAGATAAAACCAGAATATAAAAAAGGCGGATGGTAGAAATGGCTTTAGTTAATAATGTGGAGAAAATAAGTAGAAATTCAAAAGTACATGATGAAGTGGAAGCCACCTATAATGTAATCCATAAATCTGGTAAAAAATATATTCAGATTAATACTTATGGTTCCAAAGAAAGAAAATTAAAAGGGGATGTAAGTCAAACCATTCAATTAAGTGAAGATTTGATTAAGAAATTGCAAGATATTATTGAAAATGAGTAAGTAGTGGAGGAAAAAGATAATATTTACTGGTTTTATATGACCAAAACCCTATATCAAGGTATAATTTAATAAGTGTATATCATGAGTAGGGGATTGATGAAATGGCACGCAGTCAATTGTTGAAGGATTTAGTAAGTGGAAAGGAAAGCATCGAAAATATTCTCTTTAGATTAAAAGTTATTCTATCTGACCTTGATAATGAACCTATAATGAATTGGGTTAATGGGGAACTAAAGGGATATAAGGAAACAGTGGAGATTCCGAAATACCGAATACTTAAAGGAAGCCCATTTGGTACATTTATTATAAACTATACAACAAAATATACTAATGCCCCTGTACCTTTAGAACCCTTATTGCCTTCGGATTTAATTGATGAAATAGTCACAATGAACATGAGCGAGAGTATTGTTAGTATTCAGAACTTACTAAATGGAGAGAATCGCGAGAATGTAGTAAAGATCATTCCAACTGCCTTCTGCCATTCAATTTCAAAAGATACTCTTCAACTAGCAGGGATGAATATTAAATTTGGTTCTAATCAGCTTGATGGGATTGTTTCTAATGTGAAATCCAAATTAGTTGAGATTGTAATGGAATTAGAAAAACAATTCGATAATTTGGATGAATTAGATATAAAGTCTCAAGTTGACCAAGATTCTTATAAAAGAGAACAAGTGGTTTATAATATAGAACAAATAATTTATGAAGGTGCAATTAAGGTGGGAGACAAGAATAAATTTAGTAAATCTAAACTGGGGCATATTTTTGGAGGGAAATAATGGGTATTAATATCGGAGATAAAAATAAAATTAACAAATCTTCTATTGGGCATCAATACAATTCAAATAGTGGTAATAACAAAAGCCCTGAAAAGAAGAAATCATTTGCTGAAAAACATCCTGTTATTGTATCATTTCTCGTTTCACTGGTAGTTGGATTCATTTTGCTTTTTTCTTTTTGGAAAAACATCGTAGATTGGATAGAAGCCTTATAAATAAATTGAAAGTTAGATTTCTTAAGGTGGAAATCTACTTTTTTTGTGGGTTTATATAAAGTAAAGGTCAAAACTAAAAATTAGTTAAAGAGGGATAACACTGTTTGTCGGCAGCATTAATCAAGATTTGCGTCCACTGGGTTCTGAGGTTACTAGGAGTTGGGATACTCACGAAATTTACATAGGATGATCCGGTAATTTCTCCATCGAACGAATATTGAAAGACCTTGGACTAAATCTGCAAGGAAACGATGTGAGCATTACGTTGCTTAGTTTGCTGAATGAA
>CAURFY010000163.1:0-5918 GCA_963524115.1 uncultured Bacillus sp. | reverse complement strand
TTCATGAACATCCCGTCCATTTCTTTCTATTTTGTATTGTTTCATTCTAATCACTAACCCTAATAGAAAATCGATTAGGAAATGCATAAATATAGTTACGGATAAACTGTCGGTAACAGCGTAAATATAACCGATTAAAAAACTTAATAATATGATGTTTAAAAATAAGAACCAGTTCATCAGGTACCGAAAATGAATGAGGGCAAAGATAGTACTAGTCACTATGAGTCCAAAATGGGTCTGAAGAACACCTCTAAATAGCACCTCTTCACTGAAGGCCACAACCCCAGCGATAAAAGCAATATGAAGAACATTTCGATTTTGGAAAATTCTTTCGTTTAATCCACCATCGTCATAAAAATCCTCAGGAAGTATTTTTGATAACAGCAAATCTACCATTACCACTGCTAAACCAGCTCCACCGCCAATCAACCAATTTTCTTGATTATTCCATTGAAACAATCGAAAGAAATCTGGAAGACTATCAAACAATATAAAAATTAAAATTGTAGAAATCGATAAAAGTAGAAATTGGGTTCCATACAGATGGAATAATAATTCCTTATCAGAAAGTTCCTTTACCACTTCATTATAACGATTTTTCATCTTTTTCTCTCACTTATTTTAATAGAATTTGAGACAGATCATGCTTCCAATCTTTAGATCTGTGATTTTTATGCTGTTGTACTACCCCATCTTCATGGAAAAGTTGAATATCAACACCACAGCAGTCGCAGCAATTTAAAACATTCTTTGGTCCAAGCCGATCTTCAGAAAAATAAGTCAAGATACCATGCCTTCTACAGCTTTGAGAAATGATCCAATCTTTCATTTTATCAATATTGTACCGTTTTAACCCTAAGCGATTCTCAACAAAGGTAAACAATTTTGGGAAGGAATCTTCAATTTCATTGTTGCTCTTCCCCTTCAAATTCAAAAAGTCAGAAACAATTCTCCACTGTACTTCAGAAAACCCCGCCATTTTTCCCCATTCCTCCATTGCACTTTCTTGAAATGGGGGTTGGTTGTGACCCTTCATCAATCGGTATAAGTACTCTATCTGGTCTTTGGTTGGTAGTTCTCCCTCTGAGAGTTGGGAAGCCAAAAACTCATCTCCTGACGCATATAATAAAATGGCAATGCTTTTTGCCCCATCTCGACCAGCACGACCGATTTCTTGTAGATAAGACTCCATTTGCAAGGGCATGTGGTAATGAATAATGAACCGTATATTTTCTTTATTAATTCCCATTCCAAATGCACTTGTTGCACAGATTACATCCAACTGTCCATATAGAAACTGTTGTTGAATTAATATCCGTTGTTCCTGTTCCATTCCACCGTGATAGGCCATCACTTTTTTTATTCCCTGTTCATGCAAAAACGCCGCTGTCTGTTCTGCTAATCGCTTACTCGAAAAATAAATGATGCCCGGACCCTTCAAAGCCTTAACCAACTCAGACAAACGTTCAAGCTTTCTGGAGGAATTCACTACTTTTTCCACCGTGATGGTAATGTTCGGACGATCAACTGAGTGGACGATTTCTTCCCATTGTCCAGTATTTAATGATTGCATTATATCTTGTCTAACTTCCTGCTTTGCCGTTGCAGTTAGTGCCAATGTAAGCGGATTATTAAGTTTCTGACGAATATGGCCCAATTTTAAATAATCCGGACGAAAATCATAACCCCATTGAGAAATACAATGCGCCTCATCTACAACAAACAATGAAATCAACAGTTTTTGCAATGATTGGATGATTGTTTCCACTACCAACATTTCAGGAGAGATAAAAATATATTTATATTTACTTAAATTCGAAAAGGCAATTTTCTTTTCCTGATAGGTTAAGAAGGAGTTTAAAGCAATCACCCTTTTTTCACCATTCATTTTCATTTGCTCCACTTGATCCTGCATTAAGGATAATAAAGGAGAGACAATGAGAACATGACCTTCGAGTAAATGACCGGGAAGTTGATAACATAAGGATTTTCCTGTCCCAGTTGGAAGCATTGCAAGTGTATGCTTACCAGAAAGAAGAGATGTAATAACTTCTTTCTGACCCGGTCGAAACTTATCGTAATGAAAGTGTTTGTGCAACAACGATTCTAATTCCATTTTGCTTCACCATACTTTGCCATAACGAGTCTTATTTCAAAATATTCAATCTCTCTTGTTAGATCTCGAATTTGCTTTAATTGTTTAGTATCAGCTTGTTTAGCTGCTAAGAGAATCATTTTTTGTTTTTCCGGCCGGACAAATGCTGTGATATCAAAATTTTCATCTATTAAAGCTATTTCCACGATATGGTCCTCAATCGTGCTCTCCTTTAGGTTCCTTACGACAGCTATTTCATCAATATTCAAGCCTTTATTTAATAAACCATACGTTTTTTGAGTAGAAAGAGTAAACGAATGTGGATTATTTAAATCTGCCATAATTGCGTACAATAGCTGGTATTGACCTGGATCAGCTTGAACGGATTTTATCATAAAATGAATCAGACTTAGAAAATTCAAGTGATAAAACGTATATTCCTGCTGCAGATAATCCGCTGCTTGATGAGAGGTTAAACCAATTCGATCATAACCCGTTAATCTAGAAACTAAAATGGTTGGATCTATTAAAGGTTCAGACTCAAAACATCTGACCATTTCCAAATAAAGTCGACTAGCTAATTCCTCCCGTGCAATTGGTGAAAACTGGATGAATTTTTTAATCCAAACTTGTACATCAAACTTTCGTTGAACGGGAATATACTCTGTATGATGATGGACCAAGTTTGAACAAACCTGAACTAGAAGCGAAAGTCTCCCCCAAAAAACTCCCGTAACCGAATGGTAGCCCCACCCATTAATAAATGTCGGAATCGCACTTCGCTTCAATTGCTCTTTTAACGCCTCTTTCCCTTCATTTGTTAAAAGATAATGTTGGTCAGAGACTTTCTGTACCCATCGACTTGTATGGAACCCTACTATTCTCTTCTCGAACTCTTCCCTGGTTAGAAAATCATATGCCTGAAAGAATTTTGTCAGTTGATATAAATGTGCATCTTGAATGGTTTGAGAAGATTTTTTCCCCTTTAAAAGGTGGTATACAGAATAAATACTTCTTTCTCCATTAATTTGATTTAAACAATAAAGGATCACCGTTTCTTGGTAGGAACAGACCATTTTTCCACCTTTTATATTCCTATAATTAGGAAGATTTATTTTAGTATTCCAAGAAAATTTTTGTTTTTTTCATTAAGTTTTATTTTACCATGAATTAAGATGTATGGTTAAAGTAATATTGTTTCAGAATAAAACAAGCGCTCTTAGAACAAATATAGATTCTCTATTTTAATTTCCTATTGAAAAGTTGTCCATACAGTTTTAAAATAGAGTGTGGGAACGCCTTCCATTATATAAATGGAAGAGATTTTAATATTTTTTGAACTAATTGGGAGGGTTTTTTTCATGGCGAAATTTACTATTGTTGACAAAGAAACTTGCATTGCTTGCGGTGCTTGTGGCGCAGCTGCACCAGATATTTACGATTATGATGATGAAGGTATCGCATTTGTTACACTTGACGATAACCAAGGGATCGTAGAAATTCCAGACGTATTAGTTGATGATATGATGGATGCATTCGAAGGTTGTCCAACAGATTCCATTAAAGTGGCTGAAGAGTCATTTGATGGAAATGCAACAAAGTTCGAATAAAATTTAATCCTACTACATAGAAAAAACCTCTTCGTATTAAAGAAGGGGTTTTTTCTATGTATCCACAAAATAATTAGCACGATACGGTATTTATCTTTATAAGGACAATCTAAATTAAATTGACATGTAATCGTTACTCTTGTAAAATTATCAGAATATTATTCTTATCCTTAATGGAAGGTAGATGAATAAAAATGTTCCAAATTTTAGTAGCAGATGCAATAAGCCCCGAAGGTTTACAACCACTTTTAGAAATGACCGATGCGAATATTATCCAAAAAAAAGTTACTGATTCGGAAGTTCAATTAAATCAAATTGATGCAATATTAGTGCGAAGTGCAACAAAGGTAACTGACGATCTTATGGCAAAAATGCCAAATTTAAAAATTATTGCACGTGCAGGTGTGGGGGTTGACAACATCGATGTTCCTGCAGCAACTAAAAGAGGGATTATGGTCATTAATGCCCCTGACGGAAACACCATCTCAACCGCAGAACATACTTTTGCTATGATGGCATCCTTAATGAGGAAGATTCCCCAAGCATACGCATCCATTAAGAATCTAGAATGGAAAAGAAATGCTTTTGTTGGTACTGAATTATACGGAAAAACATTAGGGATTGTTGGTATGGGCAGAATTGGCTCTGAGATTGCTAAACGTGCCAGGGTTTTCGGTATGTCTGTAAACGTATTTGATCCTTTTTTAACAAACGAACGAGCAAACCAACTTGGTGTAACTTCTTGTACTTTAGATGAAGTATTGGAAAGCGCTGATATTATTACCGTACATACTCCTCTTACTCCTGAAACAAAAGGACTTCTTAACGAACAAACAATTGCCAAAACTAAAAAAGGTGTGTACCTTCTGAATTGTGCTCGGGGTGGTATCATCGATGAAGCAGCATTAGCTTTATACCTCGGTAATGGTCATGTTGCAGGTGCAGCATTAGACGTATTTGTGACGGAGCCACCTGGGGAAAATCCTCTATTAAAATTTGATAATATCATTTTCACACCACATTTAGGGGCATCAACTAAAGAGGCTCAGCTTAATGTTGCTTTTCAAGTGGCTAAAGAAGTTCGGTTATTTTTAGAAGATAAACCTGTCGCAAACGCGATTAATCTACCATCAATGTCTAAAGATATATTCCAAAGAATTCAACCGTTCCATAACTTATGTAAACAGCTTGGTTCGATTATTTCACAAAGCGTTAAAGAGGGTGTCAAAGAAATCTCTGTTACCTATGCTGGAACTGTAAATGATCTTGAAACCTCTTATTTAACAAAAGCGATTCTGTCTGGGTTCTTTAAAAATCGCGTCGATATTTCAGTAAATGAAATCAACGCCCTGCTTACTGCTAAGGAACGCGGCATTACGATAGGTGAAAAAATTGGAACAACTACCTACGGTTATGCAAACAGCATTTCTGTAACCGTTAAAGGTGATAATCAAAACTTTACTGCAAGAGGTACGTATATTGACCATTATGGACCTAGAATAGTGAATCTGAATGAGTTTAATATTGATTTTCTTCCTGAAGGTAACTTATTAGTCGTAAAACATATGGACCGTCCTGGGGTTATCGGTCGTGTGGGTAAAATTTTAGGCGACCACGAAGTGAATATTGCAACGATGCAAGTTGGTAGAAAAGAAGCTGGTGGAGAAGCAATCATGGTGTTATCTTCAGATAAGCCATTAACTGATGATTTATTAAAGAATTTATCGGAAAGTGGAGACATCGTAACTGTAAAACGACTTACTCTCTAATTCCACTAGACCACATGAGAAGCATTTAGAGGCTATATATAGTGCGAAACATAAGTAATCCCCATAAATTCACCCTCAAGGTTCCTTTGAACTCATGGTGGGTTTACCAAGGCTTATCGTCGGGATCAAAAAAATCAGAGGTATCGCCTCTGATTTTTTTTGATTCATCGAACAATTAGGATTTGCTTAGGAATAATTACATCCGATCTTAAATGATTAATGGTCGATATGGTTTCCACATTTGCTCCATACATTTTGGCGATCGACCAAATAGTTTCCCCAGGTTTTACATTATGGACAATATCACCATTGGTTTGATATTCTGTCCCCGGATTGCTTCCATTCAAGGAAACCGGCAACTGATCCTGTGATTGAGGTTGAGGTTGCCCTTGACTTCGCCCCGAAACCTCCAACGACTTTGCTAGGTCTGCGTATACGTAT
>CAURFY010000162.1:0-5925 GCA_963524115.1 uncultured Bacillus sp. | reverse complement strand
TTCCACTCCAATCAACATTGTGCAAAAAATCAACATTGAGCTTTAACACAGCCATTTATTTAAACTACAATAGGATAATGGATTACATTGTCTGTACCATTTTATAAACTCAATCTTAACATATTTTTGAAAAAAACGAAGAAACCATGCTCACAAAAGGTATTGCCACTATCTAAATAAATCAGACCCATCCAAAAGGATAGGTCTGATTTGAAAATTATTGGTTTCTTTGGGCACGCGCTTCATCTTTTACTTCTGCCCTCATCGCATCAATGCTTTCCCGTCGTCTTTCATTTTTTGCTTCAACCTGCGCCTTTGCTTCAGGACTAGCAAATTCTAGTGTTTGTTCGGCCTCTTCCATATTTTCAATCGTGTTAACGATCATTTCTTGGAGCTTTTCAACATTATCACTACGATCATCCGGTTTTGGTTTTTGATTAGCCATGATTCATCCTCCTCTTGATTAACTCGTTACGAATATAGTTTGTAACGAAACGGAAAAATTATTAGGCTTAAGTGCAAAATAAAACCCACCAAGAGGCGGGTTATCATTCATATATATATTTATTCCCCTTTTGTTTGGATGACTTGGGGATGTTGTCCAGAGCGATCCTGCATTTGCTTCCCTTTATTACCACCAAAGCCTCGGGGTTGCGTACCTAACTGTTCTGGAACAAATTGCTGACTTCTTTTCTTTTGTTTACCCATTTATATCCCTCCTCAATGATAGATTACCCATTTTGAAGGAAAATAAATATGCTAAAAAATCCAAATTTATTCAGCTTTTTCTAATCGTTTTTCTTCAATCCGTGCTTCGATTTTCTCCATTGCAGCGTGATCACTTAATAATTGACGTTTATTTTCTGAAACTAGCTCTGCAAAGGAACGTTTCCGTGGTTTTCTCATCATAATCACCTTCCTTATTGTTATTCTAACAGGTATTCTTTCCGTAATCGGTTGCAATTATTACAACTTTTTGAAAATTTATTTAAATTTTTTTATAGTAATAATCATAAAAACCTAATTATTAGCTTTTATATGAATAAATTGAAAAAAACTGTCCTAAAGTATTTTAGGACAGTTTTTTCAATTATTTAGTGAACTTTTCGATATCCTCGAGTTTCATCGATCCTATAAATTTATGTGTAATTACGCCTTTTTCATCAATAAAATACGTGGTAGGAATCGAAACAATTTGGTAATTTTTATTAATTTCATCTTTTTCATCTAAAAGAATTGGAAAGGTTATCCCATGTTCTTTCGCAAAACCAGCTACGTCATTTTTGGGGTCCATGTTGATGGCAAGAATTTCAACTTGGTCTTTTGAAGCTTGATAAAATTTCTCCATCTCTGGCATTTCTGCTTTACACGGAGGGCACCAAGTTGCCCAAAAGTTCACCAAAACTTTTTTCCCTTTTAGGTCAGATAATTTTACAGGTTCCCCTGCTAAATTATTTAATTCAAAATTCGGAGCTTTCATTCCCTCTTCAAGCCCGGATTTTTGGCCCGTTGACGACTTTTGATCACTTTTATCCATTGCATGCACCATGGCGACTGCAAATATGGCCACTAATGCAACTGCAGCAATCACTTTTTTTACCATGCTGCACCTCCTTGGGTTCTTCCCCAATTTCTATCATCAAAAGTATTTTAACCTAAATAATGTACAAAAATAAAGTTATTAACAAGATAAATATGTTACAAATCAGCAAACAGCGTTATGGCTGTAATTATTTTACCGAAATTACCCAAACATGGAAAGACACCTGATCATTATGATCAGGTGTCGCTTTACGGATTAAATTATCCTTTAATCTTTTCGCGTAAAACCATTTGTAAAATTCCACCATGACGATAGTAGTCAATTTCAACTTCTGAATCAAAACGGACAAGAACTTCAAATTCTTTCTTGTTTCCAGCTTCGTCAGTAGCTGTTACTTTTACGAAATCACGAGGTTTAACCGTTTCATCAACTTGTACGTCGATCGCTTCTTTCCCTGTTAAGCCAAGTGTTTCAGCACTTTCGCCTTGTTTGAATTGAAGTGGAAGAACACCCATTAATACAAGGTTTGAACGGTGAATACGCTCAAAGCTTTCAGCAATAACTGTTTTGATACCTAATAGGTTTGTTCCTTTAGCTGCCCAGTCACGAGAAGATCCCATTCCATAGTCCTTACCAGCTAAGATAGCAAGACCTGTTCCATCTTGTTTATATTGCATACAAGCATCAAAGATAGAAGTTACTTCACCAGTTGGCCAGTAAGTTGTTACTCCACCTTCAGTTCCTGGTGCAATTTGGTTACGGATACGGATATTTGCAAATGTACCTCTCATCATGACTTCATGGTTACCACGGCGTGAACCGTAAGAGTTGAAGTCGCGAGGAGCAACACCTTTTTCCGTTAGGTATTTACCTGCTGGTGTATTTTTACCAATTGATCCTGCAGGAGAAATGTGGTCAGTTGTAACTGAGTCACCAAACTTACCTACAACACGTAAACCTGTTAAAGGTTTAACTTCTTCTGGATCTGGTTTTAATCCTTCAAAGAAAGGAGGGTTTGCAATATAAGTTGATTCCTCATCCCAAGTGTATAAAGGCTCATTACTTGTTTGAATTTGGTTCCAACGTGCATTGTCAGCAAACACATTGTCATATTCTTTACGGAATAATTCAGGTGTTACATTTTGTTTTACTACTTCATTTATTTCAGCAGTAGTTGGCCAAATATCTTTAAAGAATACATCGTTACCAGCTTTATCTTTACCGATTACATCGTTTTGAAGATCAACGTTCACGTTACCAGCTAAAGCATACGCCACTACTAATGGTGGAGATGCAAGATAGTTCCCTTTTACAAGGGCATGAATACGTCCTTCAAAGTTACGGTTACCAGAAAGAACAGATGTAACAAGTAAATCGCTGTCTGCAACTGCTTTTTCAATTTCTTCTTTTAATGGACCAGAGTTACCGATACAAGTTGTACAACCGTAACCAACTGTATTGAAACCTAATTTTTCAAGGTAAGGAAGTAAACCAGAATCACGAAGGTATCCAGTTACAACCTTTGATCCAGGAGCTAAAGAAGTTTTCACAAATTTAGGAACTTGTAAACCGAGTTCAACTGCTTTTTTCGCAACTAAACCAGCGCCAACAAGTACGTATGGGTTAGATGTATTTGTACAGCTTGTAATCGCAGCAATCGCGATAGCACCAGTTTTCATTACAGTTTCTTCACCATTGTCGAACTTAACTGTGATTTCTTTGTCAAGTTCAGCAGCAGTTAATCCGAAACCTTGGTTACCTTGTGGTGCACTTACAGCATTTACAAAAGTTTCTTTCATTTGAGAAAGCGGAATTAAATCTTGTGGACGCTTAGGACCAGAAAGATTTGGTTCAATGATTGAAAGGTCAATTTCAACTACTTTTGTATAAACAGGCTCATCAGTTGCATTTAAGAATAAGCCGTTTTCTTTACAATAGGTTTCTACAACTTTGATAGATTCTTCATTACGTCCTGTTAAACGTAAATATTCTAAAGATTCACCATCGATCGGGAAGAATCCACAAGTTGCACCGTATTCTGGAGCCATGTTAGCAACTGTTGCACGATCTGCTAATGGTAATGATGAAACGCCAGGTCCGAAGAACTCAACGAATTTATTTACTACACCAGCACCACGAAGTACTTGTGTTACTTTTAATGCAAGATCAGTTGCAGTTGCACCGTTTGGAAGTTCTCCAACAAGTTTAACTCCAATAACTTCTGGTACTGGGAAGTATGAAGGTTGTCCAAGCATACCAGCTTCGGCTTCAATTCCCCCAACACCCCAACCAAGAACACCGATACCATTGATCATCGTTGTATGTGAATCAGTTCCTACTAATGTATCAGGAAATGCTTCAAATCCACCATCTTCAGTTTGAGCAACATGAACAACGTCAGCAAGATACTCAAGGTTAACTTGATGAACGATTCCAGTTGCAGGTGGAACGGCACGATAGTTATTAAATGATTTTTGAGCCCAGCTAAGGAATTGGTAACGCTCTGCATTACGTTCGAATTCTAATTCCATGTTTTCTTCTAAAGCACTTTCTGAACCATAAAAGTCAACTTGTACGGAGTGGTCAATAACAAGATCAACCGTTTTTTCAGGATTAATTTTGTCTGGATCTCCACCCATATCCGCCATAGCTTTACGAAGTGAAGCTAGGTCTACTACTGCTGGTACACCCGTGAAATCTTGAAGGATAACACGAGAAGGTTTGAATGGAACATCAACTTCCTTCACTTCGCTTGTACCCCATTTTGCAAGGTTTTCTACATGTTCTTTTGTGATAACACGTCCATCATATTGACGTAGAACAGATTCAAGTAATACTTTAATAGAATATGGTAATCGAGAAATTTTCCCAAGACCAGCATCTTCTAAAGCACCTAAACGATAAAAATTATACTTCTTTCCGTTCAAATCAAACGATGCACGTGCTTGAAAAACATCATTTTTTACTAATACTTCATTTTTTGACATATGTATTTCCCCCTATTCGTACTCATCATATCCCAAAACAAGGTAATTTGTCGAAAAGTTTGAATTTTCACCCATCCTCACTTTTCTTGCAATTCTAATTTTAATACATCAGAGGTTATAAGTAAATAACAAGAAAGTTATTGCCTTTGATAAGTATATCTTATTATAAAGACGATATTTATCGTATAAAAGTAACAATCGTTGCTGTGAAAATAGATGTTTTTTTTCGCTACAAGTATTCTTTATTAGCAAAAATATTTCAATAAAATAAAAGACCCGTGGAATGATTAAATAAGGTAAGGAGAAGAATATAATTGGAGGTGAATATTATGGCAAAACGAAAATCGAACCATGTCATTCCAGGCGCGAATGCTGCAAAGTCACAAGGGATCGGTACGGGATATAACGAGGAGTTTTCTAATGAACCTTTAACAGAAACCCAAAAACAAAATAATAAAAAACGCAAGAAAAATCAATAAAAACGAAAGCGGCCCCTTGATGAAGGCCGCTTTCGTTTTTATTAATATAGATTCATTCTGGCAGATTAACTTCATGAATGATGGTTTCTAAGTCATTTATAAACCGTTCCAATTGGGAACGTTGGTGTTCTGAGGCAACCTCTAAAGCATTTTCAATTTGTTGATAAGCAATATTGACCTCATCTTTTAAATGTTTTAATTGATGTCCGTAGCTCGAGCTATCTCTGATAATTTCACTATATAATTCAGTTGCATCTTCAATACCCTGTTGTGCTGCTTGAAACGCTTGTTGCTTGTTTTTATGATAAGGCATATTTTTTCACTCCTAATACAATGGTACCGTTAAATTGTGCAGTTTAAAAAATATTATTCAGTATAATAACTTTTTAAAAATGCAACCTAACATTAGGAGGGATGTTATATGAACAAAAACGATGGTAAGGATATGCGTAGAAATACACCTAAAGGTGGCAATAGTGGGCAACCAGAACCACTTAGTGGATCACATAAAGTAAAGAATCGAAACCATACAAGACAAAAACATAATTCCCATCACGACATGTAATTTTTTTAAAGGGAAAAATTCTCTATACCATTTGTTTTTTTAAAAAATAGGTTGCTGAAAATTAATTCAGCAACCTTTATTTTTTTTATATGCCCTGTAAGGCTTCAATAATTAACGCTTCTTCTGAATTCGTCACTGTTCGTAAATCCAATTGAATTTCTTCATTTTGAATTCGAACTATGATAGGTGGGCTATTCTCAACCCTTAGCTTTCTAGCAAGATGCTCAGCAGATAAAACGGAATGGCTTAAACATACCACAAAGGTTGGGAGGAATACATCTGGCATCGTTCCCCCACCTACTAGACTGGTACCCTCCGAAAACCTTACCTTGAAATCCTCAGGAACATTAA
>CAURFY010000161.1:0-5926 GCA_963524115.1 uncultured Bacillus sp. | reverse complement strand
AGAAACATATCTCAATTGTAGATTGGAAAGGTTGCATTTAGATTTACAATTGAGGTTAAAGGAGTTGACAATGAAATGGGGGAACAAAGTTGGCAATTAGCCAATCGAATGGCTGTTTTAAGAGCTGAACGCAAAATGACGCAAAAAGGTTTAGCTGAAAAAGCCGGAGTCAGTAGACAAACCATTATTTCAATTGAAAATAAAAAATATACCCCATCCCTAACACTAGCGTTTGAAATTGCAAATGCACTGGATGCAGAAATAACTGAAGTATTTCAATATATAAAAATGAATGGAGGAAAATAATTGATGGAAACAATCATAACGCTTACGAACGTTCTAACTGGAATTGCCTTTTTTGTATTTTTAGGACTTGTTATTTTAGTGGCTAAAGAGGGAAAGGATGAACGTGCTACACTTTTAGGATATAAACTTTTCAGCTTCTTATTTGTTTTCCTATTAGGTGGATTATCCATCATTATTCTTTATACAGGTTGGAAAAGTTTGGATTATACTATGCTAAGGGTTTGCATAACAACTTTAATGTCTTTAACAATCTTCGTTGGTTTATTTTATTGGTTAATCATCCGTAAAAAATATTAATGCCTGAATTCACTTTAAGACAGAACCGATTATGATAGGAAGGAGTGACATGAAAAAGCGGAGAACACTTAATTCCCCTGCTTCCTCTTTCTATAAAGAACGAATGTTAGATCGATTAAAAAGCCATGACAGGACAAGTAAAGGATGGTAACTCAATATGACCACAAATATTTTAGTAGTAGATGATGAACAAGAGATTGCAGATTTAGTAGAGCTATATTTAAAAAATGAAAACTACAATGTATATAAATTTTATACAGCACAGGGTGCCCTTCAGTGTATCAATTCAGTAAAACTCGACCTCGCCTTACTTGACGTTATGCTGCCTGAAACAGACGGTTTTACCATTTGTCAAAAAATTAGAGAAAAATACAACTTTCCAGTCATTATGTTGACAGCTAGAGGGGAAGAAATTGATAAAATTACCGGGCTTACTCTAGGTGCTGATGATTATATCACCAAACCCTTTCGACCCTTGGAGCTCATTGCTCGTGTGAAAGCCCAGCTGCGGAGATTTACGAGATACAACCTACAAGAAAGTAGTGAGGATGAACAAATTATTGCGTTTTCCGGCCTTGTTCTCGACCATAACTCTCGCAAATGTTTGTTAAACGAAAAACTACTCAACTTGACACCTACTGAGTTTTCCATCCTATGGTTTTTAAGTGTGAACCGAGGCAGAGTGGTAAATTCAGAGGAATTGTTCCATGAGGTTTGGGCAGAAAAATATTACACTTCCAGCAATAATACGGTGATGGTTCACATTCGACACCTACGAGAAAAGATGAATGATTCTACGGAAAAGCCTAAATATATTAAGACAGTATGGGGAGTTGGATATATCATTGAAAAATGAATTTAACAGCCTGAAAAGAAAGCTTTTTTTACAAGTCATATCCATTGCCATCATTACAGCTATCATGGGCCTGTTCATTAATTATGCACTTATTGATGGAATCCTTCAGGCACCATTTGCGGATTTATTTATTCGGTTTTGTCAAAACGTACTTCGCCTTGATTATCAAGTCGCTCGGTCTACCTACTATACCCTCTTTCAGTGCAATAAAACGGTTTTACTTGCGATTGGTTTTATCCTATTAATGCTGATAATTTTTTACTTTGCTCTAACCCGGATAACCCGTTACTTTAATGAAATAAGTGTTGCCATGGACAAGCTTGTTGAGGAATCCAACAGTGAAATCCTTCTTTCTCCAGAATTGAACTATATGGAAAAAAAGCTGAACACAGTAAAGACCACACTAGAAAGACGCGCCAAAGCAGCCCAAGAAGCGGAACAGCGAAAAAATGATTTGGTCGTTTATTTGGCACATGATATTAAAACCCCATTGACCTCAGTGATTGGCTATTTAAGTTTACTGGATGAAGCATCAGATATGCCCGAAAAACAAAGGGATAAATATGTAAAAATCACCTTAGAGAAAGCTTATCGTTTAGAGCAACTTATCAATGAGTTTTTTGACATCACCAGGTTTAACCTCCAAAAAATCCAATTAGAGAAAGAAACCATCAATTTAAATTACCTGCTATTGCAAATTGCTGATGAATTTTATCCATTGCTTGAACCAAATGGAAAAAAGGCAGTCGTTCAAGCAGAAGAAAACCTCACGGTTATAGGGGATGCAGATAAACTTGCACGGGTGTTTAACAATATTCTAAAAAATGCAGTTGCTTACAGCTATGAAAACAGCACCATTATCATCGCGGCAAAAAAAGAGGATGATAAGATCGTGATTACTTTTTCCAATCAAGGCACCACAATTCCTCCACAAAAGTTACAAACCATTTTCAAGAAATTTTATCGCCTTGACACATCCCGTTCTACCCAAACTGGCGGAGCTGGTTTAGGGCTGGCCATTGCAAAAGAGATCGTTACCGCCCATAACGGCACTATTTCGGTTGAAAGTAATGAGGCCCATACGGTATTCACTGTTACTCTTCTAATCAAATCTTAAGAAAATATTAAGGAATTGATAAGTGAAAATTAAAATACGGCTCCCTTTCTTTTGTTTTAATTGAGATATCGAAAGGAGCCATGATATTTTATGTACAGAAAGCAAAAATTCTTACTCATTTTTATCGCAATTATTATTTTAATCGTAATCGCGCCCCAACACTTAATGAATGACAATCGTTTTTTCTCAACTTTATCAGAACAATTTTACAATAAAACTCAGCACAACGGACAGAACCAACCTGAAATGACTGACATCAACCTTTATAGTCGGAATGCAATTGTAATCCGGCTTAATGATAATCAAATCATGTTGAATAAAGACAGCGAGGATAAAATCTATCCTGCTTCCCTTACAAAAATCATGACAGCAATCGTTGCCATCGAAAATATTTCAAATCTTCAAAAGAACATTCTACTGCCAAAAAGGATTTTTACGAATTTGTACAATTCCGATGCATCAATGGCGGGATTTTTACCGAATGAAGAAGTTTCCGCCCTCGATTTGTTATATGGAACCCTGTTACCATCTGGTGCTGAAGCATCCATTGGCTTGGCGGAGTCTGTTGCTGGTTCAGAGAGTCATTTTGTAACACTTATGAACGAAAAGGCCAAAGATCTCGGTATGAATGGTACCCATTTTACCAATTCAACAGGATTGCATGATCCCAACCATTTTACATCGGTTAGGGATCTTTCTATCCTGTTAAAATATGCATTGGGGGATGAAACATTTCGCGATATTTTTACATCGGCTAGCCACACCACCTCACCAACTAATTTCCATCCGAATGGTATTACTTTATATAGCACAATGTTTAAAAATATTGATACTGCTGGATTAAATAGAACTGAAATTATTGGTGGGAAAACAGGGTATACAGAGGAAGCTGGCCTATGTTTAGCCAGCTTAATAAGAAAAAATGGACAAGAGTTTGTTATGATAACAGCGGGTGCAGATGGAGATCATAAAACGGAACAATTCAATATTATGGACGCTTTCACTATTTACGATAAGTTATTAACTGAATAAGAGTTCCTATTTGCCCGGTTGAAGAAACAATGTCAGAACTTTGATGAAATATTTATAGTTTGAGTTCATCCATGTCCTTCCTTTCCTTAAATAAAGATAGAGTCTATTAAAAAGGAAGGATGTGGAATAGGCTTTTCAAGCCTCGCACAATACTAATAGAATTATTAATTCTAGATATTTAAACTCTCGAATAAAATTATCATCAAAGCATATTCAACAATTTTTGACCCTTAAGAAAGGTTATGGAGGAAGAAGTGAAATTTTCATTCCCTTTTCTGTTTATTTTCCAATGTGCTTAATCGATCAGCAATATTTTGCTGATTTTCAATGATGGTACTTAGCTTTTGATGAATATCTTCAATAATTATTTCTGCTTTTAGGTTAACTTTAAAATCATTTTTAGCTCTAAGTCTATCTTTTTGTTCTTGCCGATTTTGGCTCATCATAATAACTGGTGCCTGAATCGCTGCAAGGCAAGATAAGATTAGGTTGAGTAAAATGAAAGGGTAAATATCATATGGTTTTGTGAGGATTACTGCATTTAGAGTAATCCAACCTGTTAAAATAAAGAAAAATATAATGATGAAAGCCCAGCTGCCTGCAAATTTCGCAAGATTATCTGCTGCTTTCTCACCTAAGGTTAACCCTTCATCATGCTCCGAGATGGAGTTTTTTGAAATACGTTCTTGTAATAGTATATGCAGAATTTCATCCTCTTCAGCTGCAATTGAGTCGTCTTCGAGAATTGTTTTGATTAATTCTAGCCTTTTTTCATTAATTGACACAGTGTCTCTCCTCCTTCGTCATAGTTATCTGAATAATTTATATAAACTGTTTTCGTCTAGTATATCATTGAATTATTTTATAGGTAAATGGTACCAAGCTCTTGCCTACTACCAATCAATGCTAAATGTTCTGCGATTTAAAAGTTTTACGAAACCTTTTCCAGTTCCCCCTCGTATTAACTCTAAAAGGCAGGTGTTTATAATGAATTGCAAATGGATATTTCCTTTTACTATCTTAATAGGTCTCGTTATAGTATTTTTCCTGTTTCCTAGCGAAGGTCTTGCGGTTGAGTATTCCATTACCAACGTAAAAATTGATGCCTATTTACAAGAGAATGGGAGAGTTGAGGTTAAAGAAAGGCATACATACAGCTTTGACGGTGATTTTAACGGAATTACCCGAGAACTAATTCCAAAAGAAGGGTCCAGTATAACTAAGTTTCAAGCTTTTGAGAATGGAAAAGCTTTGAGGATTGAAAAAGAGAATGATCTCTATCGGGTTTATCGAAAGGGGTCAGATGAAACGATTACGGTTGATCTGACGTATTCCATCGAAAATGGAATCGATGTTTATACTGATGTAGCGGAATTCTATTGGCCCTTTTTTGATGAAAGGAACGAATCAACCTATGAAAAACTTTCGGTAACGATTCATCCGCCAAAACCAACCAAAGAGGTCATTGCCTTCGGTTATGATGAAGCATTTAAGACTGAAAATATTAAGTCCGACGGTTCGGTTCTGTTTCAGTATGGTGAGGTTCCTGCTGGTGAAAATGGTGATATTCGCGTCGCCTATGATGCTGCCCTTTTCCCATCTGCTCCCATTACCTCAAATACACCGATGAAAGAAGAGATTCTCAAGTCCCAGCAGGAGTTGTTGGATGAAACGGCTGCAACGGCGGCTATGCAAGAAAAACTGTCTACTATTGCCAAAATAGCCATACCTATTTTTGCAATTATATTATTCTTCCTAATACTTAAGACATTCTTTATGGCTCGCTTTAATCGAGCAGATGTAGAACGCGAACTAGAATCCTATCAATCTCCTTTGATTCCAGAGCAAACCATGAGTCTGCCTGCAACGATCCTTTATACGAATGGATCTTTTTCACCTGCAGAGGCAATGGCTGCAGCATTAATGGATCTTGTGAGAAAAGGTCATGTTCGTAAAACAGAAAATAATCATTTTATGATTGGAGAGCCAATACAAAAAGGCTTGAAGCATGAACAAATTTTGCTCAAGTTCTTATTTAATGAAGTTGGTTCCAACGGTGAATTTAGCTTTAAGGATTTATCCGCCTACACAAAGGTGAAGAAAAATCATGTGAAATACCAGTCTAATCAGACTGAATGGGCTAAGGCTGTTAATGCTGAGATTAAGAACCAAGAACTATATAAAAATACCAATAAATATCGGTTGGTGATTGGATTATCGAGCTTAGTTTTATTACCGTTTCTTATCCTTTTCCCTATATATAACCTTTTCCCTTGGTTCGCTGGGACAATCGTATTATTTTTCACAGTGATTATCTA
>CAURFY010000160.1:0-5946 GCA_963524115.1 uncultured Bacillus sp. | reverse complement strand
GTATAACCGAACCACGTGAAGCCATAACATTCCCGTATCTCGTTCCACAAATAAGAGTTCTATCTGGTGATACCGTTTTTGACTTTGCTACAAAGACCTTTTCCATCATCGCCTTTGAAATCCCCATGGCATTAATTGGATAGGCCGCTTTATCGGTTGAAAGGCAAATCACCTTTTCAACTCCATATTCTATCGCAGCTGTAAGTACATTATCTGTACCTAATACATTGGTCTTCACAGCTTCAAGCGGGAAAAATTCACAAGAAGGAACTTGTTTTAACGCAGCAGCATGGAAAATGTAATCTACTCCGTGCATAGCGTTTTTAACACTGGCTAGATCTCTTACATCACCTAGGTAAAACTTAAGATTGTCATTTTTATAAAGTTTTCTCATATCGTCCTGCTTTTTCTCATCTCGAGAGAAAATGCGAATTTCTTTCAAATCTGTATCTAGGAATCTTTCCATTACAGCGTTGCCGAAGGACCCTGTCCCTCCAGTGATAAGTAAAGTCTTATTATTAAACATTGATGATCTCCCTCTCGAAATGATTCATTATTTTTCGATATGATTTCTCTACTGTATAATGATCCTCCAAATATTCTCGAGCATTTCTCCCCATATTTGAACGTAAATGATTATCTGTTGATAATACTTTTATCAATTTATTAAAAGATTCAACATCTCCACTTTTGCACCAATTACCAAAACCACCAGATTCTAATATTTCCCCTAAATCTGTACTTGTATCAGTGGCCGCTAATATAGGCATCGATGCTTGCATATAGGATAAAATCCTTGATGGGAAATTTGGAATCGTAAATCTTTTATCCAAAAAAATAAGGCCGACGTCACTTGAATTTACCAACGACTCATAATCTTCCTTTGGTAACCTAGAAAATAAGCTTGTATTGGGTATTTTTTCATTTTCAATAAATACTTTTAATTTATTAAATTCAGTCCCTGAACCGACTATTAAGAAAAATGAATCTCGATTATTCTTATTACTTTTTAAACATTCCATTAGGAAATCAATACCTTGTGGTTTACCTATGTTCCCACCGTAAACAAAGATCGTTTTATTTAAAGGAATATCGTATTTTTTTCTAATTTTCTCTTTGGTTTTAATATCCATACATACAGATACTGGCTCGATACTATTCGGACATATTTCCACTTTGTTTGGATTAACACTATTATATTTAACAATAAAGTCTACATTGGCTTGGGACATACAGCCAATATTATCCGACTGATTATATAACTTCTTCTCCTTATTTCGAAAATATTTGTAGAATAAGCTACTTTTACTAAACATACCCAAATCAACTGCATTTTGTGGGAAAATATCTTTGAGCAATAAGTATGTCCTTGCTTTATCTCGTTTTTTTATAAAACGAACAACATTCTCAAATGTTATTGGTGGAGTAGTATAAAGTACAAGGTCAAATTTTACATTTGAAAAATATTTATTAACTGCATTGATATATTGTCTCTCTATTAACAAAGTTGAAAATCCCTTTTCAACAAAATTTGCATTTCTAATATTTCCAATTTTTACTTTTAATATATTTATATTATCGTTATTTGATAGTGAGGTATTTGCCTTATTTCTTCTTTCAACAGGGCATACAGCAAAGATATTATGACCTTTTTTTTGAAAGTATCTTACTAAATCCAAGTAAATTGGATTTTCATTTTTATCACTTATATCTAGTAATGTTAAAAAAAGAATATTCATTTCTTCACCATCTCATATTTTTTAACCATCTTAGCCGGTACGCCATAATAGGTTCCTTTCTCATAGATATCCTTTACAACCACACTTCCGGCACCAATCATACATTCACTTGAAATAAAAATATTGTTTATTATAGTTGAACCAATTCCAATATGGGAGAGTTCTTCTATTTTTACTGCCCCACCTGTTACGGCTTTTGGTGACAAATGCACATAGTCCTGAATAACATTATCATGTTCAACAATAGCACCAGTATTCACTATGCAGTGGTTTCCTATAGATGTAGCCGAATTGATTACTGCATTAGCCATCACTACAGTCCCTCTCCCAATTTCCACATATAACCCAATGACCGCAGAAGGGTGAATTGCTGTATAGAAATTTATACCCGTAAATATTTCCGCTATTATTTTTCTTGTACAGTTATTTCCAATAGCGATGACAAAATGATTTTGATTATATTTTTCAATTTCATTTAAATGGCCTAGGACAGGGAACCCTAATACTGTTGTACCTTTTTCTTTACCATCATCTAAGAACCCAACTACTTCATCCCCAGATTTCACTACAATATCTGCAATAACCTTCGCATGTCCTCCAGCTCCAATAATAACAACCGATTTACACATGTAATTTATCTCCGCTATTTATATTACCCGTAAAAGCTTCCATCGTTGCGGCCTGCTCACTATTAATACCCTCTCGTTTAAAAACCTTCAAAACAGTTGAAATAATAATTTTTACATCAAGCCCAAAACTAATCTTATTAACATATTCAACATCCAAGTTAAACTTATCTTCCCAGGATATCGCATTTCTCCCATTACATTGAGCCAACCCAGAAAGCCCCGGTCTCTCAATATGTCTTTGTCTCTGATATTCACTATATAATGGAAGGTATTGGACAAGCAGAGGCCTTGGGCCCACAATACTCATATCACCTTTAACAATATTAATAAGTTCTGGTAGTTCATCAAGACTTGAACTTCTAAGAAATTCCCCAAACTTCGTTAATCTGATAGAATCCTGTAGGAATTCGCCATTTTCATCTCGTTCATCTGTCATCGTCCTGAATTTGAACATAGTAAAAATCTTTTCGTCTTTGCCTGGTCTTTCCTGTTTAAATAAAACAGGACTACCAAGTTTCCATTTCACCAACAGAGCAGTGATCAATAGAATAGGGGACAAGACGATTAATGCTAGTAAAGCCAACGAGAAATCCATCAGTCTTTTAAAATACCTCCTATACAATTGCCGCACCCCATTTATATAAATAAACTTTGAATTGTTTGAATGACTCTCTCTATTTCTTCATCAGTCATTTTTGTATCACTCGGTAAACAAACACCTCGACTGAAAATATCTTCAGAAACACTGATCCCATCTTCATCATGACTAAAGAAATCGTAGCCTTCAAAGTAAGGTTGCAAATGCATCGGCTTCCAAATCGGTCTACTTTCGATATTTTCTTGTTCAAGTTCCATCATTATATCGAGTGGAGTAACTTTACTGTTTTCTTTCAAAGTAATAGATGACAACCAGTAATTTGGCTCACCATATTCACAGATTGGCATCATTTCAATCTCTTCAATATCTTCGAAGGCCTTTTTATAAGTTTGGAAAATTTCTTTTTTCTTTGCTATTCTCTCATTTAATACTCGTAATTGACCTCTACCAATACCAGCAACAATATTACTCATTCTATAGTTATATCCGAGTTCACTATGTTGGTAATGTCTTGCTACATCTCTTGATTGTGTAGCCCAGAATCTTACCTTTTTTATTGCTTCATCATCCTCGGAAACTAACATCCCACCACCACTGGTAGTGATAATTTTATTACCATTAAAAGAATAAATTCCAAATTTACCAAATGTACCGCTCATCTGCCCTTTATAAGTAGCCCCCAGGCTTTCGGCAGAATCCTCAATAATTGGAACATTATATTTCTTACATATCTCCATTATTGGATCCATATCAGCGGATTGACCATATAAATGAACTACTATAACTGCTTTAGGCGTGTGTTTTTCAAATGCTTTTTCCAAAGCAATTGGGCTCATATTCCAACTATCTGGTTCGCTATCAATAAAAACTGGCGTCGCATTTTGATACATGATTGGATTCGCACTAGCCGAAAAGGTTAATGTTGAACAAAACACCGTATCCCCTTGTCCAACCCCTAAAGCTTTGAGTGCAAGATGGATTGCAGCCGTACCAGCAGAAAGCGCAGCTGCATGGTTTATTCCAACATAATCAGCTAACTCTTTTTCAAAACTATCTACATTTGGACCAAGCGGTGCGATCCAATTCGTATCAAATGCTTCTTGAATATAAGGCATTTCTAATCCAGACATATGTGGTGATGCAAGTAAAATTCTTTTTTTCAATTCAGGTCTCTCCCTAACCGGACTAAATGAAAATAAATAGAAAAACTCAAAAATCTACCAATTTCTTTATGACTTTATTATTTTTTAATTCTCGATTCTCAATAAGTTTTTCCCTGATTTCATTACAATCTCTTCTAAATAAGCCAAAAGTTCTTCGCGAATTTCCGCGTTCTGCAAAGCAAACTCCACCGTAGTCTTCACAAACCCAATCTTCTCCCCAACATCATACCGTTTACCCTCAAAATCATAAGCAAACACCCTCTGGATCTGATTCAACTTCTGAATCGCATCAGTCAACTGAATCTCGCCACCAGCACCAGACTCTTGATTCTCCAAAAATCTAAAAATCTCTGGCGTCAAAATATACCTTCCCATAATCGCTAAATTGGAAGGAGCCGTCCCAAGCGCAGGCTTCTCAACAAAACTCTCAACCTGATACCTTCTTCCATCCTGAACCGAAGGTTCAACAATCCCATACCGATGTGTCTCCTCATTCGGTACATGCTGAACACCAATAACAGAAGAATGCGTCTCCTCATATATATTCATCAACTGCCTAAGACACGGAGTCTCACTCTGAACAATATCGTCACCTAGCAGAATTGCAAACGGCTCATCACCAATAAAATTCCGAGCACACCAAACCGCATGTCCCAACCCCTTTGGTTCCTTTTGACGAATATAATGAATATCAGCCAAATTAGTAGAATAACGAACCTTATCCAACAAATCCAGCTTTCCCTTTTCAATCAAATTTTGCTCAAGCTCAGGCGCAAAATCAAAATGATCCTCAATCGCCCGCTTACCTTTACCCGTTACAATAATAATATCCTCAATCCCAGATGCAATTGCTTCCTCTACAATATATTGAATCGTCGGTTTATCAACAATCGGTAACATTTCCTTCGGCATCGCCTTAGTTGCAGGTAAAAACCTCGTTCCAAGACCTGCTGCTGGAATAATCGCTTTCCGCACCTTCTTCACTAAAACGCCCCCAATAAATTACTTCCAACAAAAATTTATCTCTCTAGGAACTTAACCTCGAAAGAGGTTATCATATCCCTCACTAACCCTACTGATTACTAGCAACAGCAAAAACCCGATTCTCTCTCCGGTTAGCCAAATTAATCACAAACTCCTTAATCTCCACCGGACTAAAACTCTCAAACTGATCAAGCAGATACTCAACCTCATCCTCCTGATCCAAAACAGCCCTCCCAATAAAAATCTTCGGAAACACTGGCTCAGGATAAATCTCCTTAACATACAGCAAATCCTCATACATCTTTACACCCGGACGCAAAACAGAATATCGAAGGCCAATCTCATCCACAGAAAAACCCGAAAGGGTTATCAAATTCCGTGCCAAATCAACAATCTTAACCGGCTCACCCATATCCAAAACAAAAATCTCTCCACCACGGGCAAGCGATCCTGCCTGTATAACAAGCCGTGAGGCTTCTGGAATAGTCATAAAATACCTAGTCATATCCTCATGCGTAACCGTCACCGGTCCACCCGCCTGAATTTGTTTCTTAAACAATGGAATCACACTACCGCGACTCCCCAACACATTCCCAAACCGTACCGCCACAAACCTCGTTTTACTCTCTTTATCTAACTTCTGAATAATCATCTCCGCAATTCGCTTCGTCGACCCCATCACATTCGTTGGATTAACCGCCTTATCTGAAGAAATCATCACAAACGTATCAACACCGAAGGTGTTGGCAGCTTCCGCAACATTTTTCGTCCCAAACACATTATTCTTAACCGCTTCCCTTGGGTTATACTCCATCAACGGCACATGCTTATGC
>CAURFY010000159.1:0-5951 GCA_963524115.1 uncultured Bacillus sp. | reverse complement strand
CCGATCCAATCAAAAAGTGAGCAAAATCAATAATGAGCTTTAACATAGCCAAAATATAAAAAAGACTAGCTATAATAGCTAGTCTTTTATTCCACCTATGTATGGTGGAGACGGTGGGACGTGCTTTTCCATGCTTTCGACATGGCACTGACTATATCTTGAACCTGATGTTCCTCAGGTCCCCTGGCGTCTTATGCGAAATATATATTTTACCCTTCAGGTAAGGATTTCGCATCCTAGTACTACCACTATCATGGCAGCCTATAAGTCGATACACGGCTGTTGAATTACTTCACATACCGCTCGGCATTGCCTTATCGTTTTTTCCAACGACTTAGGTTTCACCGATAAAGCCAAGTTATCACTTATGTGTTACCACACAAGGCGACTAATTACTAATCGAACCCACGTCCAGAAATATCGGCACTTAAGCTTCTACGAGTGTAGTCGGCATATTGGCGCTTCGCTGGTCCATTTGCCTACCGACAGGCGGCAGGCCAGCTAGCCTGGTTGTGCTCTTCCTTCGTCCTCAGGCGGTGAACTCCGGTGTAGCCTACTTAGAGTGAGTCCGCTACCCTACCACATAGGCGATGGAGGGGCGAACAGCTATGCAGTATTAAGCTGCGAAAGCTAGGTTGTTGTTAGTTTTGCCAGTTATAGGCTTTGACGTTTTAACGAGGCCGATCCCCTCGACTCGCAACCTAAGCTCGAACTACCCCTGTCGAATCCGTAGCGTCCCCATGTTAGAAGGGTCAGCGGCTATTCGCACGCTTGACGTTAGGATTGCTCATTGATGTCTCGAGCAAAAGTTATCCTGTCACCGTGGTGACATTTATTATTATATCATAGTGTACCGTTTTTTCAATTGTAACATTCTACCTGACTTACCATTCCAGCTATCACCTTAACTCAAAGGCCTATCGACAAATTCCAGGCGATGACCACGCTTCAGTTACATCTTTTGCTTATCGCGAAAGACACGAGCAATTTCTCGTTTAGCTTCCTTCTGCTTAAGGTCTTCACGTTTGTCATAATTCTTTTTCCCTTTACCGAGACCAATTAAAACTTTGGCAAATCCGTTTTTCAAATACATTTTTAATGGAACAAGCGCATACCCGGCTTCTTTCGTTTCACCAATTAAAGTCGCAATCTGCTTTTTATGAAGCAATAGTTTTCTCGTTCTTAGTGGATCATGATTAAAGCGATTTCCTTGCTCATATGGGCTTACGTGCATACTATATAGAAACATTTCGCCATTTTGAATCCTGGCATATGAATCCTTTAAATTAACGCGGCCAGCACGGATTGACTTAATCTCGGTTCCTTGTAAGACAATTCCTGCTTCATATGTTTCTTCTATAAAGAAATCATGGTTTGCTTTTTTATTTTGCGCGACAACCTTACCTTCGCCTTTTGGCATTAGACTTCCCCTCATTTCTGTCTTTCTATTTTAACAAAAATGGTAACAAGAGAAAAGAGAGCCCTACTTAACAAAGAGGCTCCCCTTATAATTTACCGCTTTTTTTTCTTACCTTCTCGTTTAGCCTTTGAAGCATTATCGTAGCCTTTCTTCTTCTTTTTCTTCCCGTTTTGTGGTGAAGAAGATTTTGCTGAAGCTTCTGGACGGCTCTTGCTTTGACGTGGTTTCTTTTGATCACTGCCCGTTTTAAAGACGCGCGGTGTACCACTGCGTTCTCGACGAGGTGTACCCTTCATGCCAACAATTTCAAAATCAATCGAGCGTTCGTCTTTATTGACGTTAATCACTCGAATCGTAATCTCATCACCAATTCGGAAAACATTCCCGGTTCGTTCACCAATCATCGCAAAATGACGGTCATCAAAGCGGTAATAATCATCGGTCATATAACTTACGTGGACAAGACCTTCAATTGTATTTGGCAGTTCTACAAATAATCCAAAGTTCGTGACAGAACTAATGATTCCATCATACTCTTCTCCGATTTTATCGGCCATATATTCAGCTTTCTTAAGGTCGTCTGTTTCCCGTTCAGCATCAACAGAGCGGCGCTCCATTTTCGAAGAATGCAACGCAATATCTGGAAGGATCGCATCCCATTTCGCTCTAGTCGCAGTATCTAATTTACCCTCGATCAAATACGTCCGAATCAACCGATGCACAATCAAGTCAGGATATCTCCGAATTGGTGATGTGAAATGAGTATAAAACTCTGTAGAAAGTCCGAAATGCCCCAAGCTTTCTGGATCATATTTAGCCTGCTGCATCGATCGCAACATCACAGTAGAGATAACCATTTCCTCCGGCTTTCCTCGAACTTCTTCAATAATCTCCTGAAGTGCTCGTGGATGAACCGAGTTTGCTGTCCCTTTTACAATATATCCAAAGTTGGTGATAAACTCGAAGAAACGTCTGAGCTTATCTTCTTTCGGATCTTCGTGAATTCGGTAAATAAACGGAACCTCTAACCAATGGAAATGCTCGGCAACTGTTTCATTTGCAGCTAACATAAACTCTTCAATTAATTTTTCAGCGACAGATCGTTCTCGAAGGACCACATCAGTTGGCTTTCCTTCTTCATCTACGAGAACCTTTGCTTCTTTAAAATCAAAATCGATCGCACCGCGAACCATCCGTTTTTTTCGTAATACTTCAGCAAGCTCTTCCATTTTTTCAAACATTGGAACAAGCGGTTCGTATCGTTTTAATAACTCCTCATCCTTATCGGTAAGGATTTTATTTACATCGGAGTATGTCATTCGCTCCGTCGTTTTAATTACACTTTGAAAAATTTCATGGTGAACGACTTCACCATCAGGTGTAATTTCCATCGTACAAGAAAGGGTTAATCGATCCACCTTTGGATTTAATGAACAAATTCCATTAGATAAACGGTGAGGTATCATTGGAATGACCCGATCCACTAAATAAACACTCGTACCTCGGTCCCGTGCTTCCAGGTCAATCGGCGAACCTTCTGTAACATAATAGGTGACGTCAGCAATATGAACCCCTAACTTATAATGACCATTTGCAAGCTTACTAACTTGAACAGCGTCATCTAAATCCTTTGCATCAACTCCATCAATCGTAACAATAACCTCATTACGAAGGTCACGACGATTAGCGATTTCACTTTCGTCAATTGAATCAGGGGTTTGATTCGCTTGGTTGAGGACCTCCTCTTCAAATCCAAGCGGCAACCCATGCTTATGAATGACCGACAGGATATCTACTCCTGGATCATTCTTGTGTCCTAGGATTTGAATAATCTCTCCCTCTGCACTTTTTCGACCCTCAGGATAAGTTGTTAACTTAACAACTACCTTATGCCCGTCCACAGCACCCATTGATACTGATTTTGGGATAAAAATATCGCTAGTAAACTTCTTATCATCCGGGAGCACAAAGCCAAAGTTTTTACTTTCTGAGTACGTTCCAACAATTTGCTGAACACCTCTTTCAAGAATACGGACAATTGTACCTTCGCGACGTTGCCCAGAGGTTCCCGATGATACCCGAGCTAATACAATATCACCATTTAGGGCATTATTCGTTTCATTAGGTGGGATAAAAATATCATCCATTCCAGATTCATCTGGGATGACAAACGCAAATCCCTTTGCATGGCCCGCCAATTTCCCACGAACTAAATTCATTTTTTCGGGCAGTCCATAACGGTTACTTCGCGTTCTTAGAACAAGTCCCTTTTCTTCCATCACCACAAGCGCTTTAACAAAATCTTTAAATGCCGCTGAATCCTTTATCCCAAATGCCTCTTCAAGCTCCTGGACTGTTAATGGCTTATAGGCTTCATCCTTCATATATTGCAAAAGCCTGTCAACATGTTGCTGTATTTCTTCCATATGAATCCCTCCTTTAAGGAGATTATTAATTTTTTTAAAATCCAAATCTTCTTGGTAAAATCGATCTTCCTATTCTTTCCAATCAAGCTGTTCTAAAAACTGATAAATATCCTCATGCAATTGATCACGTTCTTTATCAAGGGTGATAACATGTCCCGATTCCTCGTACCATTTAATTTTTTTTATATGGGACTCTATTTCGTTATATATAATATTTGCACTGTTTGTATTGATCATATCATCAACCCGGGCCTGAACCACAAACGTAGGTGCATAGATCATATCAATATTTTGGCGAACCCCCGAAATAAGTGTTTGCAATGCCTTCAATGTGTTCATCGGTGTCTTTTTATATTCATCTATTTCCCTTTCGATCTGTTCACCCGTTTTTCCTTCACGTTGTTTATATTCTCTTGCAAACTCCAGTATTCCTTCATACATAACATCTTCACTTTTTATGTACATCGGAGCACACATCGGAATAATTCCCTTTATAGGAACAGTGTAACCCAATTTTAAAGAAAATACGCCGCCTAACGAAAGTCCTGCAACAGCAATTTCCTCATATCCCATTGATTTCAATAGTTGATACCCATCCATTACATCCTTCCACCAATCATCTGGACCCGTTTGGACTAGTACCTCCGGTGGTACACCATGACCCTTATATAGAGGCGCATGGCATGTATATCCTCTTTTTTCAAGGAAACGACCAAGCATCCGCACATCTGCTGTATTACCAGTAAATCCGTGCAGCAATAACACCGCTCTTTTCCCAGCTTTAAAAGTAAATGGTTTTGCTGCAATAATTTTCATAGATGAAACTCCTTCGAATCATAACTTTTTAAAATTACCTTAATATAGTATTATTTTTAACAAACATTTCTATAGTAATCCATAAATAAGCTCTTTAGAAAATTATGGAAATATTTTTTTCGATAAAAAAACCTGAGCCTCAATTGGATCAGGTTTCGGAGTTTATGATTAGAGTTTAAAATAACTAACTAAAACCGTGAAAATGAAAAACAATACTGACAAAACAATGGTGATGCGGTGGAGGATTAAATCAATTCCCCGTGCTTTCTGTTTTCCAAATAATTGTTCTGCGCCCCCAGAAATTGCTCCAGAAAGACCTGCGCTTTTCCCTGATTGAAGAAGTACTACCACAATTAGACCAATACAATCGATGACTAAAAGGGTAACCAAAAATGCATGCATGTAGTCCACCTCCTGAAAAACGTACAAATTACAGTACGTTTAATGTAACATATTTAGAATTCATAAACAATAGATATCCCCATTACGAATGGGTGAACATCCTTTCTATTACGAATAGGTGAACAAATTCCAAACATGAAGGATTATTTTTTAAAAATAAAGAAGTATTCATCAAGACTAAAAGGAAGTGATGCCCTTGGCTGATAAGGATCGAATCAGACCCCGCAAACTCTACTTTAATGAAGCCGCTTTACGACGCGCCCCACTAAACCATCCAAAAATCCCCTACATTGAAGAAGACATTCGACGACAAGAAGCTGGGTATGCTGGAGAAAAAAGAGTAGATACCATTTTAGAAAACCTCCCCAAACAGAAATACCACATCCTGCAGGGCCTTCGTTTAACAAATGAAATTGAATACCACTTTCAAATCGATATTGTTATGCTTTCCCCTACCCACTTGCTCACAATTGAAGTTAAAAACTTAGCTGGAGAATTGACCTTTGATAAAAAAGCGGGCCAGCTTATCCAAAAAATTGATAACAAACAAATTGGTTATGAAGACCCGCTCTGACAAGCTGAGTTCCAAATACGACAATTGAGAGATTGGTTGAAGAAACATCAGTTTCCTAACATGCCAGTTGAACATCTCGTCGTCATG
This sequence comes from uncultured Bacillus sp., assembly GCA_963524115.1. Taxonomy (GTDB): domain Bacteria; phylum Bacillota; class Bacilli; order Bacillales; family Cytobacillaceae; genus Bacillus_BU. Next base: position 226 of record CAURFY010000159.1, on the reverse strand, counting down.
ATTAATTCAAACTGTATCTTAAAGTTTGGCGGTTACACGGTAGCGCAACAATTCCGTGTTTGTCGAGGCCGGCAGGTACTACCACGAATTGAGGTTATTTCTAATCAACATAGTCAGGAAGTATTGAATCCCGCCATGATCCGAAAACTTAGCCGTCTTTTGATAAAAAATGATACAGAGCCTAGCTTTGACATTGAGAAGATTTATAAAATCCCTAGGTCCGGAC
>CAURFY010000158.1:0-6006 GCA_963524115.1 uncultured Bacillus sp. | reverse complement strand
ACCTTACCATTCTTATCTATCAGAAAAGTAATAGGTAAAGGATTCACACCATATGCATTCATTACCTGGCTATCTTTGTCAATCAAGATTGGAAAAGTGAGCTGGTGTCGATCTCTAAATTTTGTGACTGCCAGCTCAGATTCTCCAACATTTACTGCCAGAACTTGAACACCTTTATCTTTAAATTGGATGTATTGGTGATTTATGTAGGGCATTTCTTTTTCACAAGGTTTGCACCATGTTCCCCAAAAATTAAGAAATACTGCCTGTCCCTTATAGTCTGAAAGCTGATGCTTCTCACCATTTAAATCCATTAAAGCAAAATCAGGTGCTTTTTTCCCCACTTCAATTTTTTGTACATCATCTTTTGTAAAATTTGCATAAAGCGTATAGGCTACAGCTGCTCCCAAGATAAGCAAGATGACTGTTCTTATGACTAATCGCTGCTTTTTCACTGTACTCCCCTCCTTAGTACGAATTAAAAGCAATTCTTATAAATTCTTATAGATTATACCATTTAACAACATACGTATATTGTAAACCTCGAGAAAATTTTGACATTTTTATGAACTTTTACTAGTTGCAATGGTTCTGATCTGTTTTATTTCATGAGGTGTTAATTCACGAACATCCCCTGCCGTTAATCCTCCCAAGGTAATACCACCATAACGTTCCCTTTTTAACTTTAAAACAGGATGGCCAATCGCTTCAAACATCCTTCTCACCTGGCGATTTTTACCTTCATGGATTGAAATTTCAATAATAGCCGTCTCCTTCTTCGTATCCGAAGAGATCATTTTGACCTTTGAAGGAGCAGTTTTTCCATCTTCAAGAACAACTCCTCTTTGCAAAATATTTAGTTTTTCCTTGGTTGGAACCCCCTTTATTTTCGCCACATAAACTTTTTCAATTTCATTTCTGGGATGCATAAGTAAATTGGCAAACTCACCATCGTTTGTAAGTAATAATGCGCCAGACGTATCATAATCAAGTCTTCCAACCGGGTAAACCCTTTGTTTAACGTGAGGAAGAAAATCAGTTACAACTTTCCTACCTTTATCGTCATTAACGCTGGAGATCACTCCTCTTGGTTTATACATTAGATAATAAACGGGCTCTTCCCGTTCCACTGGCACTCCTTGGACCTCCACCTTATCATTTGGTGATACCTTTATCCCAAGTTCTTTAACCACTTTTCCATTTACGGTAACTTTTCCATCAAGGATGAGTTGTTCAGCTTTTCTCCTTGAAGCAAATCCCGCATGGGCTATGACTTTTTGCAAACGTTCCATTAAATGCCACCTCTATAGTTATTTCATCAAAACATTTTATAGCGATTCTATCCTAATGAATTATGACATAAGTTCGTCAAATTTCAAAGTAAGCAATCTTTAATTGTTGAAGAAAATGAAAAAATGTCGAATTAGCCAATTAAATGGAAAGGCTCTGTTAAACTAGAATGTTGATTTCCGTTCCAGGCGCTTCGCTTTCCGCGGGGCGGGCGGTGAGCCTCCTCGGCGCTTAAGCGCCTGCGGGGTCTCACCTGTCCCGCTGCTCCCGCAGGAGTCTTCGCGCCTGTAACGAAGGTCAACATTGTGCAAAAAATCATCATTGAGCTTTAACACAGCCAATAATAAAAAAAAGATTGGATTTCTCCAATCTTAGTAGGTAGTAGAATAACATACAAAAATATGTATTAGTTACTCTTCTGTCCTTTTGCCTGAGATTGTGAATCCTTCGGCGCCACACAATTGGCGGTCTCTCCAGAAGCTGCTCCTGTTATAGTGTTACCCATAACATTCATCGCTTAAGATATATTTAAATAATAAAGTGATATTATCAATTATTTTTTGACACGTCAATAGTGAATTTGGATTTTTTTGAAAAATATTATTTTTTTCGATTATTAGTCCCTTTAGACTTATGTTCATTTCGTTTAATTGATGGACGTGCACCTCCGGAATTTAACTCATTACGCTCTCTTGATGGACGTGAGCCTGTAGAATTGGAGACATTGAGGCTCCTTGTTGGTCGTGAGCCTGTAGAATTGGAGACATTGCGGCTCCTTGTTGGTCGTGCACCTTCGGGCTTGACTTCACTTCGATTTCTTGGTGATCGGGAACCTTCGGATTTAAACTCATTTCGGTCTCTTGGTGGTCGGGAACCTTCGGATCTAAACTCACTTCGATTTCTTGGTGGTCGTCCACCTTCGGATTTTAACTGATTTCGGTCTCTTGGTGGACGTGCACTCTCAGACTTATTATTTTTTCGTTCTCTTGCACTGGGTGAATCTTTTAACAAATTACCCCTTCGATCTCTTGTGGCGCTTGAACGCTCGGGCTTAAAATCGCGCTTATCCCCTGATTTTCGCGGACCGTCTGAGCTTCTTGATCTCTCTTGTCTTTTTCCACGATTTTCTTTTTGGCTTGAGGTTGAGCGATTCGAATGTCTCTCAGATTCATGATCGTTCTTTTCCATATTACCAAGATTTTGTTTTTCAATTGATAAATTAAGTTCTTTTTCAATTAAATCAAGAAGTGGTCGATCCTTGGAAGAATATAATGTGATAGCCATTCCGGTCATACCTGCTCGACCCGTTCTACCAATTCGGTGAATATAGCTTTCAGGATCAAGGGGAATATCATAGTTGTATACATGCGTAACCCCTTCGACATCGAGCCCTCTAGCAGCTACATCCGTGGCAACCAGCAATTGAACCTCTGCATCTCTAAAACGATTCATTACTTGCTCCCGTTTCGCCTGTGATAAATCACCATGTAATTCATCACATTTAAAGCCATTAGATCTGAGTGCTTCATAAAGTTTGCTAACTCTACGTTTTGTTCGGCAAAAAATAACCGCTAAAAATGGTCTGTGCGTCTCAATTAATCCAATTAGCGTCGCTTGTTTGGCTCTATCCACAGTATGAATCGCCAGTTGATTAACCGTTTGAGCGGGTCCCTGCGTTTTTTCTACTTGGATATATTTTGGGTCGCGCATGTGTTTGCGAGCTAGGGTCCTAATTTCAGGAGGCATTGTCGCAGAGAATAACATGGTTTGTCGACTTGCTGGAGTTTGATCAATAATCTCCTCAACTTCGTTCAAAAAGCCGATATGGAGCATTTGGTCTGCTTCATCAAGGACAAGCGAGGATATTTCTGATAAATTAACCGTTCCTCTTCTTATATGATCTAATAATCGTCCCGGTGTGCTGACAACAATCTGGACATTTTTCTTTAATTTTTTTAACTGTTTATCGACGTCTTGGCCCCCATAAACAGCTAACACATCTATTTCAGGTAAATCATTAATTAGTTTTTTAAACTCATTGGTAATTTGTAAGGCTAATTCTCTGGTGGGAGTCACGATAAGTGCTTGAACATGTGCTGCATCAGGATCAAGATGCTCGAGGATTGGTAAAATAAACGCAAATGTTTTACCTGTCCCTGTTTGCGCTTGAGCAATGATATCGTTTCCTTTCATGACATAAGGAATAGCTTGTTCTTGTATTGGCGTCGGCGTTTCAATACCGGATTCCTTTAATTTTTCCACTAACATTTCTGAAATACCCATTGATAAAAAATCAGGCAAACATAATCCCTACTTTCTTCTTTTACGTATCACCATATTGGTAATAACTTATCTTATTAATATTGAGTGTTTATCGACGAAATAGCAAATATTCTTTTTCTAATTAAAATGGACGACAGCTATAAACTGTCGCCCATCCCTAGAGTTATTTAACTTGTGGAAGTGGTTTCTTTAACCACTCAGTATAAAACGCATCAATGTCTGGTTCAAAATCCTTTAAGATTGGATACCATGGTGTAACTGCTTCCACCTCAAGCTGGGCGGCACATTCTGGGCAATAGTACTCTCGAATTACTTGCCACTCTGGATCAGGGGCGAGCATTTTCGGATAAAGGTCCGAAAGTTTCTCTTGGGTATCACGAACATGAATGAGAGCATGAAGTTTCCAATTGTCGCTTGCTTCACAAAATTCATGTCCACAGTCACATTTTACAATTCTGTCCCCATTCGCCTTCTGAACAATATATAAATGTAGACCAGCCGGAAGCAAAATTGGATCCTTCCACGCAACCCTTTCTTGGAGTATACTGACATATTTATCAAAACGGTCAGCATCTTTAAAGTTTGAAAGCATTTCTTTTAACTTGTAAAAATCAATTGTACCGTCGATTAATTCTTCAATCGTTTTGCGATCATATTGTGTCATGTTTTCACCCCACCCATTTTAGTATGATTATTGATTATGGTTGATTTTAGCTCCAAATACAGGTACACCTAACTCTGCTTCCGTTAATTTCCATTCTTTTGGCAAATCCCAGAACTCTCTAAACTCCGCTGCAAAGGTTTTGCTTAAGGCAAAACTGCTCGCGTACATATGACGTACCTGGACTGCTGCTTCTTTATTAACAATCGTTTGTCGTTCTTGCTTCATCCACTCAGAAACAGGAACACCGCGTTTCAACCGATCTTTTTTAATTTGCTTCCGTCGTTCCTCAGTAGCTTTTTCATCAACGCTATAATTTCCTTTTTCTGTCTTGTTCACCACCGCTCCATATACCATCTCAGCGAACCGTGGGAGAAGATGACCGTCTTTCAAATCTTCTTCGATCATTTTTACACTACGCTCTAGTGGATCCCCGAATCCTGGACCCCCACGAAGGTAGTTCAAATACAGATCATAGTTTTCAAATATCGTTTCGGTTGTAATCGATTGTTTATCACGAATAATCTCTGTTGCCTCAACTAATTTCTCATATTCGGGATTATCAGGATCAGTATCTCCACCTGTAGGGATTGGAAGTTTTTTGTCAATCCGATCCTTCAAATTTGTTCCGTGTGCTTCAAAGCGATATCCTGATGCGGCAGGATAACCTCCCATTAGTCCACAATCACTCGACATATAGCCATTACCCATGAAGAACATCGTCCAGTCTTTGGCACCGTAAACCATTCTTAATGTTTCGTATCCACTTCCACCACGATATTTTCCGTAACCAGCCGTGTTTGGTTTAATGCTGCGTCCGAGATACAAGAGTGGCTCCGCTAGCTCCCATATCTCCATATCACCCATATCACCTTCTGGATTCCAGATAGCAGCGGCATGGCTAATTCCATCTCGAACCGCACTAGCTCCAATTCCTTCAGCTGCTGATTCAAAACTGTTAACTGCATGATTTTCGCCGAATTGGTTCACACCGCCCCCTTGGAGCCAGTTAGAGGTGTTGGCATTCCCTGCATTGACCTCTTCAAGATAGCCCCGAGCAAAATAGTTTCGGCTAAGTGCACGCCATAACGGACTCCATGCCGAGACTAGGAAATGCCAGGCATAGCTGTGAGCTGTCCTAATATCATCTGGATTCAACCAGGAGCCATACGGGAGATCAAAATGGCTAGCGTATAATGCTCCGTCATTCACCCGGTCATTTGGAATTAAGGTTTGCGACATCATTACCCAGATTCCACTTGTAATTGCTACAGGAGTGGCGTTATAGCTATGCCATCCCCATCTGTTTACCCCCTCAAAATTAATTTGGAATTTACCATCTTTATGGACAGTCATCTCTGTTGGTGCATGCATAATTGTGTCCACTTTAGCGTAGGGAGGAACATCCAAATCTTTATAAGGAACATCAACAAAGGAAACTTGGCGGTATTTTCCAGGAATCAAAAGGCTTTTTACCTGATTAACAAAACCGCGGCGACCGTCCTCAATAACCTCTCTGATAAAATGTTTATAGGTTTCGATCCCTTCCTCTTTGACAATATTTAGGACAAGGTCCCGAATCATGTGACACCCAGCAATACGTGTCCGTTCATCTAATAACCAATATTTTGTAGTCCGAACAGAGCGCTGGCTTTCAATAACCCAATCTTTTAATAGCGTATCGCTTTTCCCAATCTTACGACATGCCACTTGATAGCCATCATCATAACGTGAAACTGGTCCCACTGTCATACTCCCTGGTGCTGTTGCTC